>CALPLL020000194.1 GCA_943324395.2 Rhizobium sp. Q54 | reverse complement strand
TAAATGTTGGTTTGCATAAAATAACCCTTTCCGAATTCAATTCCATTATTGAAAATAAAAATAGAAATGAAGCTGGATTTTCAGTTCCGGCCCAAGGCTTGTTTCTAACTAAAATAGATTATGAATACCTATAAAAACTTTTTTAAACAAAAAATACAAGTTACACTATCAAAATAATATGAAAGCAAAAGCATTCGATACCATTGTTTTTAAAAGGATATTAAAATATGCTCAACCCTATAAATTCCGATTTAATAGTGTCATTCTATTTGCAGTTTTCCTATCAATATTTGCTGCATTACGACCTTATTTATTAAAATTAACTGTCGATGACTATATAAAAACTCACGATCAAGCGGGACTTTTATGGTATGTAACTCTAATGGGGATTGTTCTTATTCTTGAAGTACTTTCCAATTTTTTCTTTGTTTACTGGGCAAATTGGCTTGGACAAGACATTGTAAAAGACGTTCGAGTTAAACTCTTCAAACACATGTTGAGTTTCAAAATGAAATATTATGATACCGCTCCTGTTGGACAATTAATCACAAGGTCGGTTTCGGATATGGAATCCATTGCTAAAATTTTTAGTCAAGGACTATTTATGATTGCAAGTGATTTATTGAAAATGATTGTAATTCTGGTTTTCATGCTCAAAGAAAACTGGAAATTAACAATTATCGTATTTATTGCAATGCCAATATTGGTCTACATAACTCGAATTTTCCAACGCAAAATGCAAGTTACATTTGAGGAAGTAAGAAATCAAATAGCAAATCTTAACACGTTTGTTCAAGAGCGAGTTACGGGAATGAAAATCGTTCAACTTTTTAATAGAGAAAATATAGAATATGAAAAATTTAAAGAAATTAATTCCAAACATAAAAATGCTTGGGTAAAAACCATTCTTTACAACTCAATCTTTTTCCCTATTGCCGATATTATTTCTTCATTAACTCTAGGTTTTATAGTTCTTTATGGAGGTTTCCGAATTTTAGACGGAGATACGTCAACAACTTTTGGAGATATATTTTCTTATACCATGTACATCGGAATGCTATTTAATCCGTTGCGTCAAATTGCTGATAAATTCAACGAAATGCAAATGGGAATGATCTCAGCAAATCGTGTTTTTGAAATATTGGATACTAAAGAACACATTCAAGACATTGGAACAATTGAAGCGCCTATATTTGATGGAGCTATAGAATTTAAAGAGGTGAAATTCAGTTATATTGACAACGAAGAAGTTATTAAAGGTATCAATTTAACTGTTCAACCTGGACAAACAATCGCCATTGTTGGAGCAACGGGAGCTGGGAAAACAACGATTATCAATTTGCTAAATCGATTTTATGAAATCAATAGCGGAACCATTTATATCGATAATCAGAACATTCATGATTATACTTTGGATTCACTTAGAAAGCAAATAGCAGTAGTTTTACAAGATGTTTTCCTATTTGCTGATACAATTTTAAACAATATTACGCTTAATAATCCTGAAATTACTCGCGAGCAAGTATTGGCTGCAGCCAAAAAAATCGGAGTCCATGATTTTATTAATAGTTTGCCAGGCGGTTACGACTACAATGTAAAAGAACGCGGTGTAATGTTATCATCTGGTCAACGCCAATTAATTGCCTTTTTACGCGCCTATGTTAGCAATCCAAGTATCTTAATTTTGGACGAAGCTACCTCATCAATTGATATGTATTCAGAGGAATTAATACAAAAGGCAACAGAAACAATCACAAAAGGAAGAACCTCAATTATTATTGCACATCGATTGGCAACAATCATTAATGCTGATAAAATTGTGGTAATGGACAAAGGAATAATTGTTGAACAAGGAACACATCAAGAACTATTAAAGGTAACATCAGGTTATTACAAAAATTTATACGATTCTCAATTCCTTTTAAATTCATAAATAATCACTTTAAAATTGGTTAACTAATTGCAGTTTTCCTATTATCAAATAAAAATTAATTCATAAATTTGCAACAGATTTTTAATAAAAAAATATAAAAATGAAATACGATATAATAGTTTTAGGAAGTGGACCTGGAGGATATGTAACTGCAATTAGAGCTTCACAATTGGGTTTTAAAGTTGCCGTTATTGAAAAAGAAAACTTAGGTGGAGTTTGCTTGAATTGGGGATGTATTCCAACAAAAGCGTTATTAAAATCGGCTCAAGTATTCGATTATCTTAAACACGCTTCCGATTACGGTTTATCGGTTTCTTCATTTGATAAAGATTTCACAGCTGTGGTAAGTCGTAGCCGTGGAATTGCAGATGGAATGAGCAAAGGAGTTCAATTCCTAATGAAAAAAAATAAAATTGATGTGATTGATGGTTTTGGCAAAATGAAACCAGGTAAAAAAGTTGCTGTTACCGCTGCCGATGGTAAAGTAACTGATTATGATGCCGATCATATTATTATTGCAACTGGTGCTCGTTCCCGAGAATTACCAAACTTACCACAAGACGGGGTAAAAGTTATTGGTTACCGAAAAGCAATGACATTAGAAAAACAACCAAAATCGATGATAGTTGTTGGTTCTGGAGCTATTGGAGTTGAATTTGCACATTTTTATAACGCAATGGGAACACAAGTTACCATCGTAGAATTCCTTCCAAATATTGTTCCGCTTGAAGACGAAGACATTTCTAAACAAATGGAACGTTCAATGAAAAAAGCGGGTGTTACTATTATGACCAACTCTTCTGTTGAAAAAATAGACACTTCAGGTTCAGGTGTAAAAGCGTATGTTAAAACAGCTAAAGGAGAAGAAGTACTAGAAGCTGATATTTTACTTTCAGCTGTTGGGATTAAAACCAACCTTGAAAATATTGGATTAGAAGAAGTGGGAATTGCCACTGATAGAGATAAAATTATTGTAAATGATTTCTACCAAACTAACATTCCAGGGTATTATGCTATTGGGGATGTTGTTCCGGGACCTGCATTGGCACACGTTGCTTCTGCTGAAGGAATTACTTGTGTAGAAAAAATTGCAGGATTGCACGTAGATCCTATCGACTATGGAAATATTCCTGGTTGTACTTATGCAACTCCAGAAATTGCCTCTGTAGGATTAACAGAAAAACAAGCTAAAGAAAAAGGATACGATTTAAAAATTGGAAAATTCCCGTTCACTGCTTCAGGAAAAGCAAAAGCTTCAGGAACTCCTGATGGATTTGTAAAAGTAATTTTTGATGCAAAGTATGGAGAATGGTTGGGTTGCCATATGATTGGTGCTGGTGTTACTGATATGATTGCTGAGGCTGTTGTAGCTAGAAAGCTAGAAACTACTGGTCATGAAATTCTAAAAGCGATTCATCCTCACCCTACAATGAGTGAAGCGGTTATGGAAGCTGTTGCTGATGCTTATGGCGAGGTGATTCACTTATAAAAAGTAATTAAGAAATATATCAATCCGTTTTGTGAATTCAAAACGGATTTTTTTATAAATTTAATTATTCAATAGTAATCAAAATAAATAATTTACATTTGTGAAATAAAAGTAAATAACCCCACAAAAATAGTTTAAGCGCCACAAATTCAAAAAGTTATAAATCATCAAACTCTTAGAATTTATGAATAATATTATAGTTATTTTAGGCAATTACTTCGACACTTATTTTAGTTCAAAAAACATACGCAAAATAGAGTTAGTCATACTCCGTGTAGCTGTTTTTTCTTTTTTACTGCATTTGGCCCTCATTTTTTTGGGTAACAATTTTTTATTTTTCCGAAATTTTCAGCACAGTTACCTAAAAGCAATTTACACCCCTTTTAGTTTCATTTTGCTTTATGAAGTTTTTCTATTGGTAATAATTATTCCAAAATCTATTTCTGAATTTGTTGGTAAACAATTTGAAGTAATTACACTAATTACCCTTCGAAGTTTCTTTCACGATATCGCTGAACTTGATTTAAAAAACTC
>CALPLL020000193.1 GCA_943324395.2 Rhizobium sp. Q54 | reverse complement strand
TTTTTTTTGTGGGCGATGAGGGGTTCGAACCCCCGACCCCCTCGGTGTAAACGAGGTGCTCTGAACCAGCTGAGCTAATCGCCCTAATTAGGTGTGCAAATATACATTTAGAATTTGTATTTGCAACTATTATTGTATAAAAATTACTTTTTTATGATGTCTTTTAAAACAACTTTATCAGGGTAATTAATAAATTCTAGGGTTATTTGAATATTAGAAGTCGTTTTGCCCTCTACAAAATAGATTTTTCCGGATTCATATTTAATGTTACTTTTATCAAAATCAACATCGCCGTATTTTAAAGTATTTTTGATATCAACCATAGTAACCCATTTTTCATTTAGCTTTTTGGACGCATTGGCAGATAAATCAAATGGTTTAGAACTTAAATCATTTAAAACTCTAGCATTAGGAAAATAATTACAACGAGTATCTTTTCCACTTAATACCATTGCTACGAAAAAGCAACCCATAATTAATCCGACTAAATAATATGCAAATCGTTGGTAAAGTTTCATTTTAATTTTTTATGCAAATGTAAGGGAAAGTAACTTTAAAATACTATTAAATTGATATCACTATAGTTTAAATTAAACCATTCACCGATAGCTTTATTGGTTAATATTCCATGATAGGTGTAAACTCCGTGTTTTAATCCGTTGTTGTATCTAATGGCGCGTTCAATTCCGCCATCATCTGCAATTTGAAGTAGGAAAGGGGTTATGATATTACTGATAGAAAGCGATGCCGTTTTAGAATATCTTGATGGAATATTTGGAACACAATAATGGATAACATCGTGATTGATAAAAGTTGGCTTTTCATGAGTAGTAACCTCTGAAGTTTCAAAACATCCACCTGTATCAATGCTCACATCCACAATTACAGATCCTTTTTTCATTAATTCTACCATAGTTTCAGAAACTACAACTGGACAACGTTCTTTTCCACGCATCGCGCCAATAGCAACATCGCAGCGCCTTAATGCTTTTAATAACGCTTTTTGCTGAATTGTTGAAGTAAAAATACTTTGGTTCAAATTGTTTTGCAATCTTCTTAACTTGGTAATTGAATTATCAAATACTTTTACGCTTGCACCCAATCCTAAGGCACTTTTAGCAGCAAATTCTCCAACCGTTCCTGCGCCAAGAATTACTACTTCAGTTGGAGGAACACCAGTAATATTTCCGAATAAAAGACCTTTTCCAAACTGGTTATTAATCATTAATTCTGATGCAATCAAAACCGAAGCAATTCCGGCAATTTCACTTAATGATTTTACAGCAGGGTAGGTGCCATCTTCGTCTTTTATATATTCAAATGCTAATGCTGTAATTTTTTTCTTGGAAAGGGCTTCAAAATAATCTTTGTTCCTTGTTTTTAACTGAATTGCAGAAATTACTATAGTCTCAGGGTTTACCATCTGAAATTCCTCAAGTGTTAATGGGGAAATTTTTAGTAACATTGGACAGCCAAAAACCTTCTTTGTGTCTGCAGTTATTTCAGCACCAGCATCACTAAATTCTTGATCAGAATAACTGGCACTTAAACCAGCTCCCGATTCTATCATTACTCGGTGACCTTCTGAAACTAATGTGTTTACTGCGTCTGGTGTTAAGCAAATTCTTCGCTCCTGATAACTGGATTCTTTTGGAATACCAATAAATAGATCACTTCGTTGCTTAGAAATTTCTAATTTTTCCTCTTGCGGAAGTAATTGCGATTTAGAAAAAGGGGTAAGTGCCATTGATTATTTAATTAAAATATAAATTTATAAAAAATTATGTGAAATAATCAATTATCGAAATTATTTATAAATCAATTTTCTAAATCCATTGGGTAATATCTCAATATTTATTATGGAACATTTTTCAGGAATCAAACTTTCAATCTTTTCTGGCCATTCAATAAAACACCAATTTCCAGAGTATAAATATTCGTCAATTCCCATATCCAAAGCTTCAAATTCATTTTTTAATCGATAACAATCAAAATGATAAACTACTTGATTTTCATTAGTTTGATATTCATTAACTAAAGAAAAAGTTGGACTACTTGTATTTCCTTTTACCCCTAAATTCTGACTCAAACTTTTTATCAATGTGGTTTTTCCAACACCCATATTTCCGTTAAATAATAAAACTTTATTTGGATTTTGATTTAGTATTAATTTTGCAACTTTATCAATTTCTTCCAATGAAAAAACAACTTCCATTTTGTTTAATTTATCAATTATTATTTAGGGTTCATTACTAAAAAAGGAATAATCATCTCTTCCAATGAAATTCCACCATGCTGGTAGGTATTTCTATAGTAACTCACATAATGATTGTAATTATTTACATAAGCTAAGAAATAATCATTCTTTGCAAAAATATAAGAACTGCTCATATTTATTGCTGGTAAACCCACTTTTCTAGGATCTTTAACAGCATAAACATCCTTATCTTCATATGACAAACTCCTACCAGTTTTGTATCTCAAGTTCAAACTGGTGTTTTTATCACCAATTACTTTCGAAGGATTTTTAACATTTATAGTTCCGTGGTCAGTTGTAATTATAAGTTTAAAACCTAGTTTTTGAGCCTGTTGAATGATTTCCAATAAAGGAGAATTCTTGAACCAACTCAGTGTCAACGAGCGATATGCCTTATCATCTGAAGCCAATTCTTTTACCACATCCATTTCTGTTTTTGCATGTGAAAGCATGTCCACAAAATTGTAAACTACCGTTACTAAGTCATTATTCTTATAGGTTTTAAAATTATCAACTAATTTCTTCCCAGAAGCTAGATTGGTTATTTTAAAATAATCTTGTTTGATGTTTAATCCCAAACGCTTTAAATGTGCTGTTAAAAATTCAGCTTCATATAAGTTTTTTCCTCCTTCATCAGGATCGTTTTTCCAATATTGAGGAAATTGTTTTTCCATTTCAAGTGGCGTTAATCCTGAGAAAATAGCATTTCTGGCATATTGAGTGGCTGTAGGTAAAATAGCATAATACGGAACTTCTTTTTCCAATTTGTAATGGTTGTTTACCACACTTTCAAAGACTTTCCATTGATCGTAACGCAAATTATCAATCACTACAAAAAGAATAGGCTTGTCCTTTTTAGTGATTTCAGGAACAACTAATTCACGAAATAAATTATGAGACAATATTGGTTTATCCGCTTTTGGCTCGTACCAATCTTCATAATTACGTTCTATAAACTTTCCAAACTGCGAATTAGCTTCTACTTTTTGAGATTCCAATATCTGAATCATCCCGTGATCAGTGATGTCTTCTAATTCTAACTCCCAAAAAATCAATTTTTTATACAATTCAATCCAATCTTCATGAGAATTCACCATTGCCATATCCATTGCAATTTTTCTAAATTCCTTTTGGTAATCCATCGTCGTTTTTTGAGAAATCAATCTTGAATGATCTAAATTCTTTTTCAAACTCAATAATATCTGATTTGGATTAACTGGCTTAATCAAATAATCGGCAATTTTCGACCCAATTGCTTCTTCCATAATGTATTCTTCTTCACTCTTAGTGATCATAATCATTGGGGTTGCCGACTTTTTTTCCTTCATTTCCGATAAGGTTTCCAATCCGCTCATTCCGGGCATATTTTCATCCAGAAAAACAATATCAAAATCGCCTTCCTCAAATATTTCAATAGCATCACGTCCATTATTACAACTCGTAACATGGTAATTCTTCATTTCCAAAAATAAAATGTGTGGTTTTAACAATTCAATTTCATCATCAACCCAAAGTATTTTGATCTTATCCATCGCGCTTTTTTTAGTTCAATTATCGTTAAAAAATAATGCAGCAAATTAACACTTTTTCAACGCTAACTTCTTAAATTTATTGTAATTTTTTGGAGCTATTTCCTGCTTTCCGTTCCACTCCTCGCTAAAAAGCGAGGGAGTTCACTGCAATCAGGGCTAAAACCGTTTCGATTTCTAT
>CALPLL020000192.1 GCA_943324395.2 Rhizobium sp. Q54 | reverse complement strand
GGAGTTAAATCATTGCTCTATTTTGAAATTGTTTCTACAATTGCTTTAACCATTGGAATAATTGTTGGCTATTTAGCTCAACCCGGAAAAATTGACAAAACAGGTTTAGATATTCAAGATGCGAGTAAATATACCCAAAGTTCAAGTGAGGGATTTAATTGGGTTTCCTTTTTTATGAGCAATACGACGCTTCAAGTTTTAATAGTAGCAATTATTGTGGGTATTTTATTGAATTATCATTCAAAAAGACAGCAAATAGTTGATTTTTTATATAAATGTTCTAAAGTTGTTTTTAAAGCATTAAAATATGTCATGTATCTTGCTCCAATTGGTGCATTTGGAGGTATGGCTTATACAGTTGGAAAATTTGGATTACACACCTTAATTCCACTAGGAAAACTGATGCTTACAGTATATGTTACTATGTTTATATTTATATTTCTTATTTTGGGAGGTATATTAAAATATTATAAAATAAACATTTGGCATTTTATAAAATATATTAAAGAAGAATTACTCATTGTTCTTGGAACTTCATCATCAGAAGCGGCGTTACCCAATTTGATGGATAAATTAGAAAAAATAGGTTGCAGTAAATCTGTTGTTGGACTAGTTGTTCCAACTGGTTATTCCTTTAATCTTGATGGAACCTCAATTTATTTATCTATGGCCATAATATTTTTAGCTCAATTGTACAATGTTCAACTTTCTTTAGGAGAAATTTTTACAATCATTGGACTATTAATGATAACTTCAAAAGGTGCGGCCGGGGTGACAGGAAGTGGTTTTATTGTTTTAGCATCAACTCTTACAGCAATTCATAAAATACCTTTAGAGGGCTTGGCTTTTTTATTGGGTGTAGATAAATTTATGAGCGAAGCGAGAGCAATTACTAATTTTATTGGAAATGGGGTTGCAACTATTGTGATTTCTAAAAGTGAAGGAGAGTCTATCCATCTAGAAAAGCCAATAAAAATTGAATAAACATTAAAATATACTAAATTAATTTAGAATTATTGTATATAACCTTTAGAGAAATCTAAAGGTTTTTTTTGCAGAATATATAGTAATAATGTAATTCTATCTCATTTTTATATATTAAATATCCCATACTTTAACCTAATCTTTGTTTAAACAAAATGGCACTATTATTAGATACCATTTTAAAAACAATTATAAATAAAATCACTAAAAATGAAAAAATCAACCTATTTATTAATGACAATGGTATTGTTGTTAAGCGTTTTTCCTACTGGTATTTTTGCTTCAGAAAAAGCTTCAGTAATTATTGAAAATCCAAAAGAAATTCCAATTGAGGTTAAAGCAATGTTCAATCGCTTAGATGAAATTAAAACGATGGATAAATCCAAATTGAATACCATTCAAAAAAAAGAACTTCGAAAAGAAATTAAAACTATTAAAGCTGAATTAAGAAACACTAACAATGGAATCTATTTATCTGTAGGGGCAATAATAATTATTGTTTTACTACTAATCCTTATTCTATAGTTTTTACTAGGAATTATACAAATTACACCTTCTTTTATGTAACGTTTATCAGTTCAAATTATCCAAAATTTGTATTATAATAATTTAAACGTTTTAATCATTAAATATCAATATTATGAACAACTTGCTTTATGTTTTTGCAGTACTTCTGATTATATTCTGGGCTCTAGGTTTCTTTGTTTATAATGCTGGAGGGATTATAAACATCTTATTAGTAATTGCCGTAATTGCTATTTTATTAAGAATTATTAACGGAAAAAGTATTACAAAATAAATTTCTCAATTAACTTTTAAAAAACAATCTAATGAAAAAATCAATTTTAATTTTTGCAATTATCGCTTTATCAGGATTTAAATCCTATTCTCAAACAGAAACAACCACAACAGCAGTTGACCATCGCAGCAACTTGACTTTCGGTGTAAAACTCGGTTTAAATTATTCCAATGTATATAATGCACAAGGCGAAAACTTCGTTGCTGATGCAAAATTTGGAGTCGCTTTAGGTGGATTTGTTTCTATTACATTAGGTAGTTTTATTGGAATTCAGCCTGAAATATTGTATTCTCAAAAAGGGTATAAATCTTCAGGAACCTTTTTAGGAACTCCATACGGTATGACTAGAACAACAAATTTTATCGATGTGCCCATTTATTTCGTAGTGAAACCAGTAGAAAATATCTCTATTTTATTTGGACCTCAATATTCCTATTTGTTAAAACAAACGGACGATTTTACAGGAGGATCGTTAAGCGCCACAGATGTACAAAACTATACTAATGATAACATTCGAAAAAATATATTCGGATTAGCTGGTGGTTTGGATATTAATGTTGACCACCTTGTTATAGGTGTTAGAGCAGCTTGGGACACTACCACTAACAATGGCGACGGAACTTCCTACACACCAAAATACAAAAACATGTGGTATCAAGCTACATTGGGTTACCGATTTTAATTAATATAAATAATAGAAAAAATGAACAATTCAAAAAGTATTGGAAAAACAATTGGCTCAGTTGCATTAGGTGCATTGGCAGGTGTAGCATTAGGTGTATTATTTGCTCCTAGAAAAGGTACAAAAACCAGAAGTAAAATTTCAGGTGGTGCAAAAAAAATCACTAAAGATCTTAAGAAAAAGATGTATAGTGAAGCGAAAGACTTTAGAAAAACAATGAATAAAGGAGCTAAAAGTTTAAAAAATAAAGCCTCTAAACTAGAAGGAATTGTGGAAGAGCGCATCGAAAGTGCAAGCAATATTTTAAAAGAAAATGCTAACGCGTTATTACATTTAAACGAAGATCACCAAATAAAAAAATAAGATGAAAACAAGAATATTATTCAACGTTTTACTTGCTGCATTAGTTAGTATATTCATTTCAAGCTGCAATAAGTCTCCAAAGGCCAAAGAAGAGGTTTTAAACAATGCAAAACAAGATGTAGTAGTTGCCAATGATGATCTTAACGAAGCTACTTCTGATTCTATTGTTGAGTTCAACAAATATAAAACTAGTATTCAAACTAAATTAGCCGAAAATGAAAAGGTCATCTCTGATTTAAAAGCGAGTATTAATAATAAGGATAGAAAAACTCAAACTTTGTATTATAAGCAATTGGAAAATTTACAACTTAAAAATACAGAATTGAAACTGAAAATTGAAAACTACAAACAAGGTCCAACACAAAAATGGGAGTTGTTTAAAGTAGACTTCAACAATGAGTTAGATAAATTAGGAAAATCGATTTCAAATACGGCTAGTAACAATATGAAAAATTAATTCCATGAAAGCCATAATAAATAGAATCAGTATTAAATTGGTTTCTCTTGCTCTAATTTCGTTGGTATTGCTACTTAATTTAATTTCTTGTGCTAAAAAAATTCCTTTTCAAACTTCAGTACAAGTTCCAGCAGCTAGAGGAAATGTTACCTATAAAAAGGACAAGAATAATAACTACGAAATTAAGTTGCAAATCACTTATTTGGCAGAGCCCAACCGTTTACAACCTCCCAAGACTGCTTATGTGGTTTGGTTGGATTCAAATCAAAATTCAAACCCTATTAATTTAGGTCAAATTATTGGAACCTCAAACTTAAAAATTAAGTTTGAAACTGTTTCTTCTTCTAAGCCTAAAAGAATTTTTATAACTGCCGAAGATGATCCTAGCGTTCAATATCCTGGAAGTTATTTGGTTTTAGAAACTAATGATTTTTGATTATTTTAATAAAAAAAGACAAACTTAATAAGTTTGTCTTTTTTTTTGTGGGCGATGAGGGGTTCGAACCCCCGACCCCCTCGGTGTAAACGAGGTGCTCTGAACCAGCTGAGCTAATCGCCCTAATTAGGTGTACAAATATACATTTAGAATTTGTATTTGCAACTATTATTGTATAAAAATTACTTTTTTATGATGTCTTTTAAAACAACTTTATCAGGGTAATTAATAAATTCTAGGGTTATTTGAATATTAGAAGTCGTT
>CALPLL020000191.1 GCA_943324395.2 Rhizobium sp. Q54 | reverse complement strand
CTAAAGAACTTGGTAAAAACGCAAAGTTACTTTATAAAATTAAGATGGAGAACACTTATGGCAATAAACAACCATTTATGGAACAATTGCCAAGTGCTCATAGAAGCCCGATGAAAACTCAAGAGGTTGACGCACCATTCAAAAACTTAAATCCAGAATTAAAAAATCCATTTGTAATTCCAGGTATAAGAAATCTAAAAATAGAATCTCAACTAAACGCCAACTATAGTTTTGACAATTTCCTTGAAGGAGATTCGAATCGTTTGGCTCGTTCAGCAGGTATGGCTGTTGCCAATAAACCAGGAGGAACTTCATTTAATCCATTGTTGATATTTGGAGGAGTTGGAATGGGAAAAACGCATTTAGCACACGCTATAGGTGTTGAGATAAAAGATAAATATCCAGAAAAAACAGTTTTATATATTTCAGCTGAAATTTTTACTCAGCAATATATTGATTCTGTAAAGAAAAATAATAGAAACGATTTTATTCATTTCTATCAATTAATTGATGTTTTAATAATTGACGACGTACAATTCCTTTCGGGAAAAACTGGAACTCAAGATGTGTTTTTCCACATTTTCAATTATTTACATCAAAATGGAAAACAGGTTATTTTGACATCAGACAAAGCCCCTGTTGACATGCAAGATATTGAACAAAGATTACTTTCTCGATTCAAATGGGGTCTTTCAGCTGAATTGCACCAGCCAGATTACGAAACTAGAATTTCAATTTTAAAGAATATTCTATATCGTGATGGCGTTGAAATTCCAGAAGAAATCATTGAATATGTAGCTAGAAATATTAAAACCAACGTTCGTGAACTAGAAGGTGCTATTATTTCATTGATAGCTCAATCTTCATTTAATAAAAAAGAGGTAACTCTAGATTTAGCAAAACAAGTTGTAGAAAAATTTGTTAAAAATGTTAAACGTGAAGTATCTATTGATTATATCCAAAAAACAGTTTCCGACTATTTCCAATTGGATTTAGAAACATTACAGTCTAAAACTAGAAAACGTCACGTAGTTCAAGCGAGACAATTGGCTATGTTTTTTGCGAAAAAATTCACCAAAGCTTCTTTAGCAAATATCGGTTCTCAAATTGGAGATCGCGATCACGCTACGGTATTACATGCTTGCAAAACTGTTGACAATCTTGTAGCAACAGACAAGCAATTCAAAAAATACATGGAAGACATTCACAAGAAATTGTCATTATAAAATGCCCATTAAAATTTTAATGGTTTGTTTAGGCAACATCTGCAGATCACCAATTGCAGAAGGCCTTTTAGCGTCTAAACTTCCTAAAGATAAGTTTATTGTAGATTCTTGCGGAACCGGAGATTGGCACATTGGAAGCCAACCCGATTCAAGATCTATAGCTGTTTGCAAAAAAAATGGCCTTGATATATCCAACCAAAAATGCCGACAAATTACTTTATCCGATTTTGAAAACTTCGATTATATCTATGTTATGGACAAAAGTAATTATCAAAATGTAATTGCATTATCCAATAACGAAAAACATCAAAGCAAAGTAAAATTGATTCTTACAGAAAAATATTTAGACGAAATTAAAGAAGTTCCTGATCCCTATTTTGGAATGGAAAACGGATTTGACATCGTTTATGAAATGCTTGATACAACTTGTGAAATTATTGCAAAGAATTTAAAATCTCAACATTCCAAACAATAATCAATACAAAATGGCTCAATTAGGAAAATTATATCTAATTCCAACCACGCTTGGAGAAACTGAAAACCCATTTGATGTACTTCCTCAAACTATAAAAAGAAGTATTGAGCTATTGGATTATTACATTGTTGAAAACGAAAAAACAGCTAGAAAATTTATTAAAACAATTTGTCCAGAGAAAATTCAGTCTTCTTTACACATAAGTACATTAAATAAACATACTCAAGATTCTGAGTATAAACAAATGATTCAAGACTGTGTAGAAGGAAAAAATGTGGGACTTATGTCAGAGGCGGGTTGTCCTGGAGTTGCCGATCCTGGGGCAGTTATCGTAAAACTAGCACACGAAAAAGGAATTCAAGTCGTGCCTTTAGTTGGACCTTCGTCAATTTTATTGGCAATTATGGCATCTGGAATGAACGGACAAAGTTTTGCTTTTAATGGCTACATTCCCATAGATGCTTCCGAGAAAAAAGCAGCGATCAAAAATCTTGAGAAGTTATCGATTAGTAAAAATCAATCGCAGCTATTTATTGAAACCCCCTATCGTAATAACAAAATGTTGGAAGATATTCTAAGTTCCCTTCATCCCGAGACGTATTTGTGCGTGGCTTGTGATATCACTTTACCCACCGAATATATAAAAACGATGCGAGTGGTAAATTGGAAAAAAGCAAAAATTGATTTACACAATCGTCCTACAATATTCATTATTCATAAAATGTAAAGTATAAAAAAACCACGATAAACGTGGTTTTTTGAATTATTTTACTTTTGGTTTCCTCTTCGGTTTAATTCCCGAAGTTTCATATCCACCAAACTCTCTCATATACGATTTTACAGATGTACCATTGCTATCCCTACATTTTCGAGAACCATTTGATCTTAAAAATCTCTTTACAGAACCTACTCCACCAAGATGGGCAGCCGCCAATAATCCAGATTCAGTCACTTTGACACCTCCAACTATTTGACCTTCATACTTTTCTATTTCTTCTTTTAACTCCCACTTATTTTTAGAAAGTAAAGCTACAAACGCTTTTTCTTGTAATCTTGGATCATTTAGAAAAGTCAAACTATCATAAATACCAATCGTTCTTAGTGTTTCCAAACCAAATTGATACTTACCCATATAACCTATGGAATTGATTTTTCTATATTTTCCTTGGGATTCTCGGAAAGCGATTGCTTCTTTGTAACCAATAAAAAAATTACCTGTATACGGAACTTTTCTATTTATGTAATCTTTATTCTCTAGTGAAGGTAATGAATAATTCGTTATTTTATTTGAATCGATATGAAACCAGTCGTATTTCTCAAATTTTCCATTTTTAAAACCTGAGCTCATAAAAGCAACAATACCGACCAAACCAAAATAAAAAAATCCTTTCTTTAACATATATTAGTTTTCTTCTTAACGATGTAAAACAATATAAATCAATAATTATAGATTTATAAAACATCAATACCGAAATAATAAATCAGTATTATTTAAGAAATTTCTACGGGTCAAATATACATAAAAAATAATAAATCTGATTTTCAGACAGTTAAAGTTATCTAAATACAGATGTAAAGTAAGAATTGGAGTAATTTATCTAATTGGATTTACTGATTTGAATTTGTTTTCTCAACCAATTAATGTAGTTGGTTCTATTCACTTCGTGTTCGCTTTCATTGACAGCAAATTCATGATAACCAAATCGGGTTACGCTTGCGCAGAAATAGATATAGTTGTGTTTTTCAGGTTTTAAAACTGCTTCAATGGCTGTAATATCAGGCATTGCAATAGGTCCTGGAGGCAAACCACCATAAAAATATGTATTGTATGGGGAATCAATTTTTAAATCATTTGAGAAAACTCTTTTAATTACCATATCAAAATTTCCTAATTTCTTTTTCTTAGCAAAAATCACAGTTGGATCAGCTTGAAGTAACATTCCTAATCTTAATCTGTTCAAATAAACTCCTGCAACTCTTGGTCTTTCGTCTTTTTTAACTGTTTCTTTGTGAACAATAGAAGCTAAAGTCATCACTTGAACGGGTGTTAATCCTAATTTTTGAGCTTGCGACATTCTTTCGGTGTTCCAAAATTTATGATATTCTTTGATCATTTTATCACGAAATTTATCCGCTTTTGTATTCCAATAAAATTCATAAGTATTCGGTATACAAATACTAATTACATTTTCTTCAGTGAAACCATTTTCTTTCAAGAAAGTAGAATCTTTAAAAATTTTCATCAATGAAATACTATCGGCTTCTATTTGAGAGCCTACCCTTCCAACCACATTTTCTATGCGTTCCTGATTGTT
>CALPLL020000190.1 GCA_943324395.2 Rhizobium sp. Q54 | reverse complement strand
TCACTTAAATAAGATGCTAATTCTAATGTCCAATACATTTTTACTTATTTTTAGTTTATGCAAAAATAATTTTTTTACTTAAAAAGTCAAGTAAAATTCCATTTATTTTACAAAATAGTTAAGAACGTGTATAATTTTACCTAAATATTGGCTTTAAATAACTGATTATCAATATTTTAATATAATAATTTTTTTCTAGAAATTACTTTCTTGGAATCCATTTAACTTCGGCAGCTTTAAGGTCATAACTCAACTTCCGTGCCAACACAAAAAGGTAGTCAGAAAGGCGGTTTAAGTACTTAATTGCGTTTTCATCTACAGGTTCATTATGGTCTAAATGAACCGCCAATCGTTCGGCACGACGGCATACGCATCTTGCGATGTGACAATATGACACTGTTGTATGTCCTCCAGGCAAAATAAAATGAGTCATTGGCGGAAGCAATTCTTCCATAGTATCAATTTCTTTTTCTAAAAATTCAATATCGCTTTCAACAATCCCCAGATTTTTCAATCTTAATTCTCCATTTTTTTTGACAGCTTTTTCAGGTGGTGTTGCGAGAATTGCTCCAACAGTAAATAATCGATCTTGAACTTCGATCAAAACTTCTTTATAATGAGAATCCATTTCTTGATCACGAAGTAAACCAATATGAGAATTTAATTCGTCAACAGTTCCGTAGCTTTCTATTCTAATATGGTCTTTTGGAACTCTTGTTCCTCCAAAAAGTGCCGTGGTTCCTGTATCTCCTGTTTTAGTATAAATTTTCATTTTACCGATTTAGTTTTTATTATTGGTGTCACTTTCAATTAAACCATCACGCAAACGGATCACTCGGTGCGCATAAGCAGCAACTTCTTCCTCGTGAGTTACGATAATTACCGTATTTCCTAATTTATGAATATCACCAAATAATTTCATGATTTCTTCAGATGTTTTACTGTCCAAATTTCCCGTAGGTTCATCGGCCAAAATTATCGAAGGCTTGTTTACCAATGCTCTAGCAACCGCAACACGCTGACGTTGTCCTCCAGAAAGTTGGTTGGGTTGGTGATCCATTCTATCGGCTAAACCAACTTGTTTTAAAACTTCTTCAGCTCGAATCATTCTATCTGTTTTGGAGTATCCTGCATAAACCATCGGTAAAGCAACATTTTCTAATGCTGTTGTTCGTGGCAGAAGATTGAATGTTTGAAATACAAAACCAATTTCCTTATTACGAATTTCAGCTAGTTCATCGTCGTGCATTTTACTAACGTCTTTTCCGTTCAAAATATAACTTCCAGATGTTGGTGTATCTAAACAACCCAATAGATTCATTAATGTTGATTTTCCAGAACCTGAAGGCCCCATTAAAGCAACATATTCTCCTTTATTTATTTCTAAATCAATTCCTTTTAGAACATAAACAATTTCATTTCCTAGAACGAAATCTCTTTTTATTTTGGTGATTTGAATTAGTGGTTTTGCCATTTTTATTTGGAATTCAATTGGTGTTAGTTTATGTAATTTTATTTTAGGCATTAAAAGTACAAAAAGGAAGTATCGAATTCCTAATTACTTCTCTTTTTTTAACTTTTCAAATTATACTCGAATGGTAAAATGTTCCTTAACTTGTTCCTTTCGAATAAATGCTAATCCAAATGAAAAGATATCAATTGTGACGTTAAAATTAGAATTTGTAACCACTGATTTCCAGTGTTTTTCAGTTACTTTGGAATTATGTGGATTTTCGAAAATAATACAAGTTTCATTATTTGCTAAAGCAATAATCGACTCTAATTCAATATTTTGATCATTTAAATAAGTCGAATCTATATAAATAAAATCAACTTTTGAAGTTTCATTTTCTTTATTTTCCGAAATATAAATCCCTTTTTCAAACTGGAAATAATGAAACAATCGATTTAAAAATTTTCCTTTTTTAGTCTTTGTTTCCATATTTGGAAAGTAAGGAGACAAGTTTTTTTTGTTATAAAAACATTTGGTAATCAATAAAAAAACAAATGGAGAATGAACTCCATGTTCGTTTTTGGAGTTCCAGAGAAATTGTAAATAAGTTTTTATTCGAAACAACATAAATCTCTTTTAAAAATAATACTTACCCTTCCATTTTACTAGAAAGTTCGAACCATCTTTCCTCTTTTGATTCTATTTTATTGATGATATTTTTCAATTCATCTGCCTTTTTCTCAATAGCATTTTCTTCCACTTTTCCGTCAGTGAACAATTGCTCAATTTTGGCTTTTTCAATTTCTAATTCTTTGATGTCTCGTTCAATTTTCTGAAATTCTTTCTGCTCATTGAAAGTCAAATTCCCTGTTGGATTATTTTGTTTCCAATCTTTCTTCTCCGATTTATTATCTTCTTTTTGAACTACATCAATACTGTCTTCATAGGCTCTAAAATCAGAGTAATTTCCGGGAAAATTCTCAATTTCGCCTTGACCTCTAAACACAAATAAGTGATCTACAATTTTATCCATAAAGTAACGGTCGTGGGAAACCACGAGTAAACATCCAGGGAAATCCAATAGGAAACTCTCTAATACATTTAGCGTTACTATATCTAAATCGTTTGTTGGCTCATCAAGAATTAAAAAATTTGGATTCTGAATTAAAACCGTACATAAATACAAACGTTTCAACTCGCCACCACTCAATTTTTCAACATAATCGTACTGCTTTTTGCTATCAAATAAAAATCGTTCTAACAATTGCGAAGCCGAAATAATTTTCCCTTTTGTCAACGGAATGTACTCGCCATATTCTTTAATCACATCAATTACACGCTGTGCCGGTTTTGGATTGATCCCACTTTGAGTGTAATAACCAATTTTTATCGTTTCTCCCACAACTACTTTTCCACTATCAAGCGGTAATGTGCCGGTAAGTAAATTTAAAAAAGTAGATTTTCCTGTTCCGTTTTTACCTATAATTCCAATGCGTTCTCCACGTTGAAAATCAAAATCAAAATTATCTAAAATGATATGGTCCTTGAATTTCTTAGATATCTTGTGAAGCTCAATAATTTTGCTTCCCATGCGTTCCATATTAATTTCTAATTCCACCACATTTTCCTTTCTTCGACTTTGCGCTTTCTCCTTAATTACATAAAAATCATCTTGACGAGATTTCGATTTCGTAGTTCTCGCTTTTGGTTGGCGACGCATCCATTCTAATTCTTTTACAAATAGGTTTTGCGCTTTATCAATACTCGAATTTTCAGAAGCAATTCTTTCCTCTTTTTTCTCTAAATAATAGGAGTAATTTCCTTTATATTGGTATATTTTTCCATTGTCTAATTCTATGATTTCATTACAAACGCGCTCTAAAAAGAAACGATCGTGAGTAACCATAAACAACGTAATATTTTCTTTTGCAAAATAACTTTCAAGCCATTCAATCATCTCTAAATCCAAGTGATTCGTTGGCTCGTCAAGAATTAATAAATCGGGGCGATTGATTAATATAATTGCTAATGACAGCCTTTTTTTCTGTCCTCCAGAAAGATTTTTAACTTTTAATTTAAAATCCTCCAACTTCAATTTGAACAATATTTGCTTGTATTGTGTTTCAAAATCCCAAGCATTGTGCTGGTCCATTCCATCAAAAGCTTTTTGATACGCTTCTTGATCATCCGGGTTTTCCAGAGCTTTTTCGTAAGCTTCAATAACTTTTAAACTTTCATTATCTGATGCAAAAATGCTTTCCTCAATTGTTAATTCGTCTTGTAATTTATTATCTTGTGATAAAAAAGCCATTCTAATGCTTTTTCTCAACACCACTTGTCCAGTATCAGGTTCGTCAAAACCATTTATGATGTTCATAATGGTAGTTTTTCCCGAACCATTTTTGGCTATGAATGCAATTTTTTGGTCTTTATTGATTCCAAAAGATATGTTTTCAAAAAGTGTTTTTTCTCCAAATGATTTAGAGATATTTTCAACAGATAAATAATTCACAAGTGTAATTTTTTTGCAAAAGTAAGCTATTGTATTGAAACTTGTTGCTTTGAAACTTTG
>CALPLL020000189.1 GCA_943324395.2 Rhizobium sp. Q54 | reverse complement strand
GTAGCATCTTGAGTAACAATCAACGTTCCGTAAGTACCGGCTGTTGGTGTTGAAGAAAAGCTTAAAGTACTATTTTGATTTAAAGTTACCGATGCGTTTAATCCATTTGCAGGATTCCAAGTAATGGTTGCTCCTGAAGTTAATACTTGAGGAGAAGATACATACATTGGCGAGGTTACACTTGGAGCGGTTACATTTGAACTAAAAGTTTTAGCTCCAGCTACAGTTTGTGCTGTTGTTAAATCCACAAAGTTTTGAGTTGAAGATCCTGTACCTCCATTGGCAATACCAACTATTCCTGAAACGTTGGTTGCTGTTCCTGCAGCAGTTATATAACTTGTATTATCAACAGATCCGTCTGCTTTTAAGAATTGAGAAGAAGTTCCTCCTGATTTTACAAATGAAGTTGCCGTTACATTCGAACTAAATGATTTAGCTCCAGCAACGGTTTGTGCTGTTGTTAAATCCACAAAGTTTTGAGTTGAAGATCCTGTACCTCCATTGGCAATACCAACTATTCCTGAAACGTTGGTTGCTGTTCCTGCAGCAGTTATATAACTTGAACTATCAACAGTTCCGTCTGCTTTTAAGAATTGAGAAGAAGTTCCTCCTGATTTTACAAATGAAGTTGCCGTTACATTCGAACTAAATGTTTTAGCTCCAGCAACGGTTTGTGCTGTTGTTAAATCCACAAAGTTTTGAGTCGCAGATCCTGTACCTCCATTAGCAACAGGTAATGTTCCTGAAACTCCAGAAGTTAAACTAGTAGGTGCTACTACAGGAGCTACTCCATATCCTTGACCAATATTCCAGTAACAATTCGTACCGTCATAGTAGAAGTTTAATATATCTTTTGCTCCAGCAGTTGAAGACAAACCAATTGTAGTGGTAGATGAAGAACCTAAAACTATATTTGAAGTTGCTGGTAAGGTTAATGTTCTACCTCCAGTAGCATCTTGTGTAACAATTAAAGTTCCGTAGGTACCGGCTGTTGGTGTTGAAGAAAAACTTAAGGTACTATTTTGTGTTAAAGTAACTGCAGCGTTCAATCCATTTGCTGGATTCCAAGTAATGGTAGCCCCCGAAGCTAATAGTTGTGGTGAGGATACAAATGTTGGTGAAGTTACACTTGGAGCGGTAACATTTGAACTAAATGTTTTAGCTCCAGCAACTGTTTGAGCTGAAGTTAAATCCACAAAGTTTTGAGTTGCAGATCCTGTACCTCCATTGGCAATAGCAACTATTCCAGTTACGTTTGTAGCATTTCCAGTTACATTACCTGTTACGTTTCCGGTTACATTACCCGTTACATTACCGGTTACATCACCCGTTAATGGTCCTGAAAATCCTGTAGCTGTTATTGCTCCTGCAGCAATATTTCCAGTTGCATCTCTTAAAACTATGGTGTTTGGTGTATTTAATGCTGTAGCAGAAGTAGCACTATTGCTAACTTTTCCAGCTGTTGCTATGGTTGCTAATTTAGTATCGGCGATAGCTGCAGTAGCTGAAACATCAGCATTGACAATTTCTCCATCTAAAATTTTAGCGCTTGTTACTGCGTTGGCAGCAATAGCTGGCAATGCAGCTGTTCCTGTTAAGTCTCCAGCCAATTGTACTTTTCCTTTTACAGTAGTAGTTGCATCAGGTATTGTTGCTGCTGCAACTGCTGCGTCAACATAGGTTTTTACTGATTTAACACTTGGGTATTTAATATCTGATGCTCCATCGGTAGTTACATTAGTAGATTTATTTACTAAAACTTCTTTAGTAGCTTCCGCTGCTGTTGCTCTAGTTACTTCTGCAGCTAAGTTAGTGGTAAGATTGTTTTCCGCTGCTGAAGCTCTCAATAATTCTTGCAAAACATTATTGGTGATCGTATTTTCTGTTGTAGTTGCTCTTGATACTTCTGAAGCTAAATTAGATGTAAGCGTATTATCTGCGGCTATTCTTGCTGCTGTTTCAGCAGTTAAGTTGGTAGTTAATGTTGAGTCACTTGCATCAACATAAGTCTTAATTGCTTTTACAGAAGGGTATTTTGTGTTTGAAGCTGCGTCGGTAACAACATTCGTTGATTTATTTACTAAATCTTCTTTTAATAAATCGGCGTTAGTTCTATTAGTAATTTCTGCATTTAAGCCATTGGTTAAAACAACATCTGCTGCTGCTCTAATGGTTGCCTCATTGGTTAAGGCAGTTCCTCCTGCGTTGATACTAGTATCTACATAGTCTTTTACTGCTTTAACTGATGGGTATTTTGTATTTGAAGTTGCGTCAGTGGTAACGCTTGTAGATTTGTTTATTAAATCTTCTTTTAATAAATCGGCTGCAGCTCTAATGTTTGCTTCATTGGTTAAAGCTGTTCCACCTGAATTGACACCTGCATCTACATAATCTTTTACTGCTTTTACTGATGGGTATTTGGTATTTGAAGTTCCGTCTGTGGTAACGTTGATCGATTTGTTTGCCAAGTCTTCTTTTAAGTTCAATGCTGCTTGAGTAGCTGTACTTATTGGCTTATCGATGTCTCGTGTGTTGTCTACGTTTTCTAATCCTAGGTTGGTTTTTGCTCCTACAACTGTTGTAGCTCCTGTACCTCCATGTAATATTGGAACTACTCCCGTTACATTCTCTGCGCTATTGGCTGCAAATGCGTAAGGTACTGAGGTGAACAATTGGCTGCTAATTTCGATGAAGTTTGTACAAAGTCCGAAGGTATCTAATCCTACTTTCAAACTCTTGGATGCCAAACTCCAGTTCACATTGGCAAATGAACTAGCATAACCTCCGGTTCGAATACCCGTTCCAATTACCGTGTTTACCATACCGTATTCATCGGTAGTAACTGTAATTTTCTCTTGGTATTCTGTTAGCGATGCGCTATCAACGATAGTGAATTGCAAACAAATGTTCTTATTGGCCAAAGGTGCGTTGGCATTATTATAACCTGGTATTACCTCTCCATTTGGATTGTAAATAATAGCCTGATAGCTAATACCAGTTGATTGAGCATAAAATGCTGTTGAAACGAATAATAATAAAAGTAATGTTATCTTTTTCATGGTGCTAATTATTTATTGATATTGAAGTGAATACCAAATTGTATTTGTGAATTATTGAATATGACTTTTTCTTGGGTGCTGTTGGCTGTGTTTAATCCATTGCTGTAGGCGTAACCAAAACTTAAATAACCGGAATCGTTTAATTTATAGTTGGCACTTGCACCTCCGAAATACGAAAAGTAAATTCCTGAGAATTCTTTTTGATCTAAAAGATCATAAACTACTCCGTTGAGATTTTGTTTACCGTAAACAATTTTGGATAAGTTTACTCCTGCACGCAAGCCAAATTTGAATCTTTTGGTTACTTTATATAGATAATTTAATGACATTTGACCTCCAGCATATTTGGTTTGCCAGCTGTAGGAATTCGCTGGGGTACCTGCAAGGGCATTGTATTCGTTTAATGTAACTGCTGCTGAATATGAAAGCGCATCACTGTTTAATGAAAAATCGTATCCTACTTCATAAAAAGATCCTGTTCCTGCTTGAAGGGGCGTAACCATGGATTCTCCTTGGCTATTGAAATTGTATTTTGTAAAGTTGGTTCCCGTTAAGAAATAAACTTCTTGAGAATAAGATTTGGTTAATGCCAAAAGAACGATTAATAGTAGGTAGAATTTTCTCATTGTGTTTTTAATAAATTAGTGGAATAATTGTAGTTTTTTGCAGATAATTTAACAAAGTATTCTCCCTGGGCAAGGGAAAGTTCTGAAATGGTTAAAATCAAATCAGTAGCTGGTTTCTCCTGAGATGCAACCAATCTACCCATAACATCGTACAATGAGAATTTGATCGGACCTGAAACTACAGACGAAAATTCAAAATTGATGTGATCGATAAAGGGATTTGGGTAAGTTGTGGTGACCACTGTAATAACTGGCGCTTTTACTGATTTCATCAAACGGCTTTGCTGAAAACCTTGACCAACCATAACCTCTGTGCCTCGGTAATTACCAATAACACTTTGCTGACCAATTGTCTGAGAAACTTTT
>CALPLL020000188.1 GCA_943324395.2 Rhizobium sp. Q54 | reverse complement strand
GCATACGCGTTACGCACCCGTGCGCCGGTCTCTAGTATTGCTACTATACCCCTCGACTTGCATGTGTTAAGCCTGCCGCTAGCGTTCATCCTGAGCCAGGATCAAACTCTTCATCGTATATTTTAATAAATTATTTGACTACTATCTCAAGGAAAATTTTCTAACTTTTTTACTCTCATTTTTGTTCTAAGACCTAAATCTTAAAACGGCTGTCAATTCAATATGTCTAGGAACGTGTCTTACTTTTTAGTATCTGAATCAAGTTCAGATTAAAGCGCTTGTCTCTCAAAGCGGGTGCAAAAGTACAATATCTTTTTAATCTCGCAAGGACTTCAACGCTTTTTTTTAAAAGATCTTCGCTTTTAATTTAGGACGTTTCTTTAATTGCTTGATATTGATAATATTGTCCCCAATAGGGTCGGCAAAGATAAAAACTTTTTGTTGTCAAGCAAAAAAAAATGCCTTTTAAATCAAAAAATCCTAGCCCGGAGGGAACCAAAAGCCCCGAAGGTTAAAAAACCTAGTTGAGCAGGAGGAAAAGAGCGACGCCCGACCCTTCGGGAGAAGCTCCTTTTACAACTAGCAAAACTCGTTTTTTTATCAAGGGCTTGGAGGGGAAAGCCGGAAAAAGCTCCTGATTAATTAGTGCATCGTAATGACCAAAAAAAAAGCTGCAAATAGATGCAGCTTAGTTTAGAATTGAATTGTTATTCTTTTTCGTATCGTTCCATTTCGCGATCGTAAAATTCATTGGCTTGAACGATTAGTCCTTCCATTTCGGCATTGAGTTCTGCTTCGTCAAGGTCTTCTGGTTCTTCCATAAATTCCACCTCATCGTCATTTAGATTGATTATAAATCTAGGATAATCAAGGTGAATAACGAATATGTCGTCTGGAAAATCGGTGTTGTCGCCAAGTAAAAATTTAGGTAATTCCATGTTTGCTGTTAATTTGGTTAGTTGTTAATTTGGTTATTTGCAAACTAACTTTTTAATACTATTTATCTGATAAAATGACTGGAGTATTTTTTCCATTCATAAAAATTATCTTGGTATTTGGTGATGCAGCCAATTCTTTTTGGGCTTTAATTTGTTCGTATTGCAATTGTTTATCTGTCAAACCAAGCGCTATTATTCTTTGATAATCGGCT
This sequence comes from Rhizobium sp. Q54, assembly GCA_943324395.2. Taxonomy (GTDB): domain Bacteria; phylum Bacteroidota; class Bacteroidia; order Flavobacteriales; family Flavobacteriaceae; genus Flavobacterium. The sequence goes on along the minus strand of CALPLL020000188.1, from coordinate 2,908 downwards.
ATACCTTGGGCTTCTACTCTTTTACGTTCGGCTTCTTGTTTTTCTTTTTGAAGTACGAATGTCATTTTTTGCGCATCTTGTTCGGCATTAATTTTACTTTCGATAGACAATTTAACAGACGCTGGAAGGTTGATATTTCTGATTAAAAGTTGCTCTAAGACAAGTCCTCTTTTTTTGAAATCGTCTTCTATGCTTTTATAAATTCGTTGTTGGAATTCGTTTCTTTTTGTAGAGTACAATGCTACAGCATCGTAATAAACAGCGTTGTCACGAATTCGTGTTCTAGTTACAGGTCGAACAATTTTATCGGTAAAATCGACACCAATTTGTTTGTATATTTTTGGTGTTTCAGAGGGAGAAACACGATATAAAACGGTTAAATCAATTACTACTTCTAGTCCATCGTTTGACAATACTCGAATAGCATCATCACCTTCTTGTGCTCCTTCACCGTGAATTGCCGACATGGTGTAATTTTGAGTTTGAATGTCAAATTCAGTGATATCCAAAAGTGGATTTATCAAGTGCAAACCACTTTCTAAAATATCGGGTTGAACGTTTCCATAAAGTGATTGAACACCTACTTTTCCGGCATCTATTTGTTTAAACATAGAAGACATTAAACCAATTACTATGACTATAACTGCACCGACTTTGAATGGCCGCGCAAATTTAGAAAGTGATTGATTGTTTGAAAATGATGCCCCTATTAAAAATAAAATAACTCCTATAATTATTGTAAATATTACCATTTTGTATAAATTTAATTAATTGATTTTGAAAGTTGTTGTTTTGTCAATTTATGAAAGCGAAGATACAAAAATAATGCTGCAGTTGATAATCCTGCTAAAAGCCCAATCCACACTCCTACCGCTTTTAATTCGGTGTATTTTCCAAGGAAAAAAGAAATTGGAAATCCAACCACCCAATACGCCACAAAGGTAATGTACATAGGAACTTTAACATCCTGCAAACCTCTTAAAGCACCGAGAACTACCACTTGAATTCCATCGGAAATTTGGAAAACCGCAGCTACTAAAAGCAATTTTGAAGCAATAATAATTACTTCTTTATTTTCTATAGCTTGATTTACATTCTCCATATTAAGAAACAAATGTGGTAAAAAGTTATGCAAAATAACAAATAGAATTCCGAAGAAAGTTTCTAAGATTATTGCTAATAGAAAAACGGATCTTGCTACGATAATGAGATTTTTAAAATCCATTAAACCCTTATTATTTCCAACGCGAATGGTTGCCGCTACACTTAGCCCCATTGCAAACATGAAAGTTGTTGTAGCTAAAGTCAACGCAATTTGATTGGCAGCTTGACTCGTTTTACCTATAGATCCGCATAGCCAAATTGCGGCTGTAAATAGTGCAACTTCAAACAGCATTTGCATTGCAGATGGAATTCCGAGGCTAGCAATTTTTTTGAGCATTGTTTTTTTAATTTCTCGGAAACTAAAATTCTTGAAATAGGGATTTAATTGGGCATTGTTTTTCATAATATAATGCATAAAAACCACCATTAATATTCTAGAGATTACTGTGCCTAGTGCAGCGCCTATAATTCCTAATTTTGGGAAAATCCAAACACCATAAATTAGCATATAATTGATAATTATATGAACAATATTAGCCATAAAAATGGCGTACATTGAATATTTAGTTCTAGATAAACCATCGGCAAATTGCTTGTAACCTTGGAAAATAATTACAGGAATTAATGAAAAAGCAACCCAATCAATATAAGGACTAGCTATATCGATCACTTCTTTTGGCTGGTGCATTACATACATTATTGGTTTAGCCAAAACAATTATGGTAAAAACAACTATTCCCAAAACTACGCATGAAAGCAATCCGTGGTGAAAAACAGAACGTATTTTTTTGTCGTCTTTTTCGGCATCGGCTTCAGAAACAAGGGGAGTTATTGCGGTTGAAAAACCAATTCCAAGTGACATTCCAATAAAAACAAAACTACCTCCAAGGGAAACTGCGGCCAATTCGGTTGAACCTAAATTACCGACCATAATATTATCTACAATTGAAATTAGAGTATGACCTAACATCCCTAAAATTACAGGATAGGCCAATTTAATATTGTAAGAAAACTCCTTAGTGTATTGAGATAAATTCAATTTAATTTATTTTCGACAAAAGTAAATAGATATTCCTTACTTTTTGTATGGATTTATTAAAATTAATTTATTTTTATTAATTTTGGGATACTAAAAAACGAATTATTATGAATAAAAAAATACTATTACTAGCATTATTAAATAGTTTTGCTATGTTTTCACAAACTATCTTTCAAGATAATTTATCAAATTACACAACTGGTCAAATCCTAAGTGGACAAGGAACTTGGACCAACAATTCTTCCTCAGCTGGGACTGGTGCATGTGCAGGAGCAATTTGCACCAATTCAACTGTATTAACTCCAGGATTTAGCTATACCAATTACGGAACTTCAACAAAATCATTACAATTATTATCTGATACCGATGGTTGTGGAACTATGTTTACCTCGGTAACCTCAGGTGATATGTATGTAGGATTTATGATAAATGTGAGTAGTGCTGCGACAAGCCCAAACGATTTTTTTAGGGTAAACAATGGAAATTCATTTGTTACTGGATTTAGGATTTTCATTAAAACCGTTTCTGCCAATACTTTTACAATAGGAATTAGTAAAGGAGCAGCTGGAAATGCTGTTGTTTATACAACAAATATGTATGCGTTTAATCAAGATTGTTTATTAATTTTAAAATATTCTCAATTATCGGGAACTGCTGATGATATTTTGAATTTATATGTAAATCCGATAATTGCCAATGGAGTTCCGTCATCCCCAGACGCAACAACAAGTTTTGGAACTGATCAATCTGGAACAATTGACCGAT
>CALPLL020000187.1 GCA_943324395.2 Rhizobium sp. Q54 | reverse complement strand
TTTTTTTATTAGAACAATCATGAACAATTGACTTCCACTACATTTTAAAAAACCCATATTTCATAATACAATACAAAGCTCGGAAACCATCTTTCCATCCAATTTTTTTTCCTTCTTCATAGGTTCTTCCATAATAAGAAATACCTACTTCGTATATTCTAATTTTACCTATTCTAGCAATTTTAGCGGTAACTTCTGGCTCAAAACCAAATCGGTTTTCGTTCAGTTTTATTCCTTGGAGTAATTTTGTGTTGAACATTTTATAACACGTTTCCATATCTGACAAATTCAGATTAGTAAACATGTTAGAAAGCATTGTTAAAAATTTATTCCCTATTGTATGCCAGAAAAATAGTATTCTGTGTGGCTTTCCACCCATGAATCGGGATCCATAAACTACATCTGCAAAACCTTCTAAAATAGGTTTTAACAATATATTGAATTCATTAGGATCATATTCTAAATCGGCATCTTGTATCACAGTGTATTCCCCAGTTGCTTTACTAATACCTGTGTGAAGCGCCGCTCCCTTTCCTTTATTGAATTCGTGTTTAAAATATTGAATATTTATAGTGTTATTATTTTTAATATAATCCTGAATTGCCTCCTCGGTATGGTCACTAGAACAATCATTAACAATAATAATTTCTTTTTCAATATCGTTAATAAGATTTACGTTTTTAATTTTATCCAATATTAAATGGATTGTATTTCCTTCATTATATGCAGGAATAATTATAGATAGTTTCTTCAGCATTTGGGTTCTCATTTTATTTTTAATAAATAATTATATTTTAGCATCTCCGGTCTTTTACTCTCCAGTAAAAAACCTAATTTTAATCTTGTAATAGGGTAATCTGCAAATTTCTTTGTTTCCAAAATCGTTTTTGTTTTTTGTATTTCAGATAAATTATCTCCATTGGTATACAACCAGCACGATTCATGAATAGAACCTAAATCTTTAATTAAAATAGATTGTTGTTTGGAATTCTTAGTATAGAAGTTGAACAAATGTGATTTTTCATTGACAAAATAAACTTTATCTTTTGGTTTGTTTTCATAAAACCATTTTCCTGCCATTGCATCTGCTTGGAAAGTTAATAATTTAGGGTAAAATACAAAGCTCAAAAACACATTTAAAACGATAACATAACCAACAAGTCGGAAAATTCCGTTTATGGGGAGTTTCTTTAGTTTTAGCAGTAAAAAAAGTTGAAGTCCTATCAAAAGATAATTCAGATAATTTACTTCTGTAAAGAAAAATAATGGGTAAATAGTAATTAAAATAGCAACTAAAACCCCAAAAGCAAAATAAATTCGTTCCCAAATTAACTGCTGTTTTTGAGTTAATTTATCAATGTAAACGGCGCAAATAATACTTGCAAAAGGAAGCGTTACAAAAATGTAATGAGGCAACTTATATTTGGATAGGGAAAGCAAAGCAAAAAGTAAAATAAATCCAGTTAAAGTAATTATTTCAGTCACCTTTTGATTCTTGGCGGTTACTACTTTTTTTATTTGAACGAATAAACCTGCGTATAAAATCAAAATCCATGGGAAAAAGTCCCAGCTAATGGAACCAATGAAAAAATGCCACGGCAAGCCATTATCCCAAACATTTTCACCCGTAATTCTTCCAAAACTTTGTAACCAATAATAAAAATAGAGTCCGCTTTGGTGTGTCTTTCCACTAATAATTTTTTCGGGATGTAGGTCAAATTGGGTGTAAAGTCCGTAAGACATCGGAATTAACAAAACGGCAACTATAAAAACGTATAACAACCACGATAAATTAAATATTTTATTCCATTGTTTTTGGTACAACAAATGAAGTCCAACAGGCATTAAAACCGCAATAATTCCAATGGGGCCTTTTGCCATCATAGCAAATGCAGTAAAAACAGCTGCAAAAAACAAGTATATCAGTTTGTTTTTATGCCAATATTCGGCAATGAGCCAAATCGCTATAATTACACATGATGTCAATAATCCATCGGTTCTAACATCATTAGACATTAGAAAAAAGGCTTGGCAAGTGGCAAATACAATTACGGCATTTTTCGCTATTTTTTGGTTGTAATAAAGGGTCGTGAATTTAAAAATAGCAACCAACGAAAGGAGTAAAAATAAAAAAGCACCAATTTTATAGGCAAAATTACAAATTCCTACAACATTCATACTCCAACTTGAAACCCAAAATAAAAAAGGCGGTTTGTCTAAATAATCGCTTTGTAAATCGTACACCTGAAGATAGGAATGGTTTTGTAGCATTTCTAGTGAAATAGAAGCGTATTGGGCAGCATCTATTTTCATGATATCTAAAAACAAATTGTTGACATGAATTAACAGAATAATGATGCCGATGATTTTTTCAAATCCTGTAAAATGCAACTTAGTTTCTGTAGCTAATTTCATAAAATAACACCAATTAAAAGAGTTTCAAAGTCAAATTAATTGACAAAAACGGAACTTGAATTCAGTTATAATGCGAAAATATGTAAATAATTGACACTATCCTAAAAAGTTCGTGAAGAAAAGGAGTTGGAAGTTGTCTCTTAATTGTTTAATCGTTAATTTGGTTAATTGGTTAATCGGTTATTTGGTTATTTGGAAATCCGTTTAATCTGTGCAATCCGTGGCCTGTTTTTTCACCGCAAAGAACGCAAGGTTTTATGCAAGGCTCGCAAAGGAACAAAGTGTTTTAGTTTTGTCAATCTGAATTTATTTCAGATTCTGTTTTCATTGAGATGCTGAAACAAGTTCAGCATGACAATATCACGAGGGGATAAATTTATGTGAAGAGAAGCAATCTTTTTTTAACAACGAAATAGTTTAGTTAAGATTACCGCGTCGTACCTCCTCGCAAAGACGAACTAAAAACCCTCAACACTTTTACGTTAACTCAGAAGTGTTAACAAAAATGACATTTTATTAACAATAACTCAATAAAAATGCTTTTAAATTAATAATTTAGTAACCTTGAAAACAATCACAAAAATGAATTAGCAATTAATTTTACGCAGTTAAAAACAAGAAGCTGTTTTAACCTATAAAAACGAATACCATGAAAAACACTTTACCATTTTATTTTTTAAAGCTTTTTGCTACAAGCAATCCTAAAAAAAACACCACTAGTTTTAATGGACTTTTAACCCTATTTTTAATGGTGTTGGGAATGCAGGTGAGTTGGGGGCAAGCGAGCATTACGAGTTCAACTGCAGTAACAGATGCTTTGACCGCTTCTGCAGGAGCTTCGGCACCAACTAATTGGACTATGTCAGGGAATACAACTTTCAATGGAACTGCTCAAACTACAAATACAGCTGGAGGTTGGTATGGCAATGGTAATATTTCATTTTTAGGGAGTGGTTCCGCGTCTAATGGTAATGCAACTTGGTTGTTGCAAAACAATTCTGGTTCTACATTAACTGGCTTTACCCTTGCTTTTACAGCTCGGTTATGGAAAACTGGAACCAATTCACCATCAGTAACAGTATCCTATTCAAATAGCGGTACAATTACTAATCCTGCAACAGGAGCTTTAACAAATGCATTAAGCAGCTTAACGTTTAACGATGCTACGACTAATGTTTCAACTGGAGCTGCTATGACACAAACGGTATCAGGTTTAACAATTGCAAACGGTCAATACATTTTCGTGCGATTTATTCATGCAGGAGGATCAAGTTCTGATAACTTGGGTTGGGATGATTGCAGTTTTACACCAACTTTGGCTGTCTCCACTAACTACTATTCAAAATCTACAGGAAATTTAGAGACATTATCTAATTGGGGAACAGCCACTGATGGTACAGGAACAGCACCGTCTAATTTTACTACTTCTGGTCAAGTTTTTAATATCAGAAATAACGCTACACCAACTATTGGTGCTGCTTGGACAGTTTCGGGTACTAGTTCAAAAATAATTGTTGGAGACGGAACCAATGCTTGTAACTTTACCATTCCTGCTCTTTATGCAGTGACTGGAACAATTGATGTTAGTGCAGGTGCAACGTTAACCAATTCCAATACTGCAACCCCTACTTTAGGAACTTTAAATGCAACAAGTACCGTGGAATTTAATGCTGCTGGTGCGCAGAC
>CALPLL020000186.1 GCA_943324395.2 Rhizobium sp. Q54 | reverse complement strand
TTCTCCTGAGATGCAACCAATCTACCCATAACATCGTACAATGAGAATTTGATCGGACCTGAAACTACAGACGAAAATTCAAAATTGATGTGATCGATAAAGGGATTTGGGTAAGTTGTGGTAACCACTGTGATAACTGGCGCTTTTACTGATTTCATCAAACGGCTTTGCTGAAAACCTTGACCAACCATAACCTCTGTGCCTCGGTAATTACCAATAACACTTTGCTGACCAATTGTCTGAGAAACTTTTAAACCACCAACCGTAATTGACTTGCCTTGAGATGACAACATCTGATGGTGTAAACTTTGAGAAAAACCGGAAAAGGCAACTAATAGAAATAAAATTATTTTCAAAACCGATAAGTTTAAATATTTGTTAATAAACAAAAGTATATAAATAAATTTAAATAAAAAATATAAAATAAATTATTAATCAACTAAATACAATTAATTTAATATTTCTATTTAAAATATTCATATAAATTAGCTTTTTTAGAAATAAAAAACTGATAAAACTAGATAGTGTTGAGATATATTTAAATCATAAAAAAAGGTTCAAATAAATTTGAACCTTTTTTAAAATGCCAATAAAAGATGTAATTACATGTCGTAAAATTTACTATTATTTCCTCTTTTGTTTTTCTTAAAGGGATTGAAATCAAAAACTAAATATATCTCAAACGTATTGTAAGAAGCTCCAGAGGATGCTTTTTTTCCCATTTCAATTGAGTAATTTACACCAAATTCAATTTCTTCAACAAAAACACCCAATGATGTTCCAACTTGAGAAACTGAAAATCCTTCATAATTATTAAAATGTTCATTAATTCCAAAAGATACATTTCCCAAAATTGCTTCTTGATACAAATCAAATCTGGTTTTTGGTCCTTGCTTGGAAAAAGTGTTGTATAAAAATAAAAATGAATATTCAGGTAATAAACCTTGACCGTAAGGATTTATGTCTTTTTCATATCCAACTTGAAGCGACATAAAAACATCTTTACTATTGGATTTATTTCCATTAAAAGAAGTCTCAGGTCGGTTTAAATGCTTAAGATTAAGTCCAAAAAATAAATTCCGACTATTATGCAACGACGCTCCAGCTCCAATATCAAGATAATTTGTTTTACTTCCTATATTGATCGGATCGTTTGAAACTGCAGCAACAGAACCTGTTAAAACATTTATTTGATCTTCAAAAACTAAAGAATTAAAATCCAAGCTACTATTTCCAAAACCTACTGAAACAGAAGGATTAAAAATCCATTCTTGAGAAAGTGTGGCTTTGTAGATATAATGTAAATTGGCAGAAGATGTTGAATATCCAAGAGAGCTGATTTGTAATAAATTAGCATCAGCAGCAAGAGAAAAATCTTTTTCTTCAAAGAAATAACTACCATATCCGTACTTGTTTTCAACTTTAGTACGTTGATCAAATCCTTCGGTATTGTAGATTATTCCTGCTTTTGAGGTGTCTCCAAAACCAAAAAAACTTGGATTTGTAGATCCCATAATTTTGTTTTGATTTTTATAGATAAAATCTTGTCCGAAAATAGTTGCCGAAAATAGCAACATTAAAAGGAAATAGTTTTTGTTATTTTTCATAATCTTTTATTTTACAAGTAAGAATCTACCTTCTTTTTCAATCTTTTTATCATCAATAGTTGTTGCAATGATATAATATCTATAATCATTGTTTTTAGGTTCAGATTGTCCTTTTTCAATTCCATTCCAACCCCAATCAGTATTTAAAATTGAAACTTCAGAAGAAACTTCATAAACTAAATTACCCCAACCATCATAGATATACATAGAAACATCTTTTAGACCTAGCAATGATGGACGGAACAAATCATTCATTCCATCTCCATTTGGAGTAAATATTGTAGGCAACATCATGCTTGCTCCTGTTCCAATTACAATAGTTTTAGTAATTTTTCTTGAACATCCAAAATGATTGTAAACGGTTAAAGTAACTTGGTAAATTCCATTAGTCGTGTAGGTATGGAAAGTAGTTCTGAAATTTTCACCATTTACTAGAGGAATATCTTCTGGATTACGGAATACTTTGTACGGAGTACTATCACCAAAATCCCATACTATATAAGCGTATTCCGCTGGAATATTACTTAGAGTAACTAAATTGGTAAATTCAACACTTCCATTTACAGAATAATATCCAAATGCTCTAAAATCACTCGATGTAAATGTGAAATTAGGAGTTACTATTGGAGTAGTTACCGTAGTTTTTATAGAACAATTTTGACTGTTAATAATTTTTATTTCCGCTGTACCTGTTGGTGATGGAACAGGAATAGTCAATTCATAAATTGAAAATCCTAAATAGGTTGAAGCTACTACTGTACCATTGTAGTAGAAAGTTAAATTAGTATCTACACTATTTACTTTAATTCTAACAGTTCCTGAATTGTTTTGACATAAATTATCATCCATTATTATTGAGTCAATAGACAATGAACTGTAGTCATATATATTGAATAAACTAGTACTTGAACAGTTTCTGCTATCTGTAACAGTTAAAGAATACCTTCCTGCTCTTAATCCAGAAATGTTATAATAATTGCCATATAACGGAGTATAAGGATCAAATACAGAAGTATTTGAATTAAATATTCCTAATGTAAATGTATAAATTCCACTTCCACCACTAATATTAAAATTCGCAGTACCTAAAGTTCCGCTACAATTTATATTTGTAGATGATAATGGTACTATAGCTATTGGTAAAGCAGGTTGAACAACATAACTTCTAGGAGGAAGTGAACAACCAAGTGCATCTGCTACATTAAGTACATAGGTTCCCGCTTCAAGTCCACTAATTGTTGGTTGGTTTTGTTGGAAACCAGGAGGCCCAGTCCAACTAATTGCATATTGACCAGTAGCTGTTGGCGAACCTCCAATAATAGTCACAGCAATTGAACCCAAATTACCTACACAAGCAACATCTGTTATGGTTTCGCTTGTAATAAACATTGGTGTTGAAACTTTAATCACCCCTCTTTTAACTATTGAACATGGCGAAGTTGTAATTGTATAATTGAAAATACCCGGTTGTGTAGGAATTCCAGAAATTGTCAAAATATTAGTAACTGTTGAGAATGTCGCAGTCAATCCAGCAGGTAAACCACTTACAACTACGTTTGAAGCACCAATAATAGAGTACGTTATTTGCGTTATTGGAGTATTAAATACATTTTGACAAAGTAATTGATTGTCTGTCCCAGCTCCTGATGTTAAAGTAATTCCTACAGAAGAATTCACATTTGTAATGGAAATACTTGCAGTGGTATCACATCCAGATCCAGTAGTTGTTATAACTATGTTATTGGTACCAGCATTAGTTGGGGTACCTTGAATTGTATATACTCCTCCACCTAATGGTGTTATTGTTAATCCATTTAATGGAGTAGTTACAATTCCAGTTGCCCCTCCCCCAATTGTAAAGGTAATTGGATTAATTGCTAGGCTTTGACATACCGATTGAGTGGTAGATGCTATATTACTAAATACAATTGTTGCTCTAGGCAGTACTTGGAAAGTTATTGGACTATAATTCACCTGAGATCCACAAGTACCTTGAGAGGTAAATACAAAGTTAGAAGGTGTAAGATTAACCACAGTTGGAGTTCCAGAAATTGTTAAAATATTAGTAATAGGGTTAATAACATAGGAAAGTCCTGCCGGTAAAGGTGGGTTAACAGTTACTGCACTAACTCCTGAAGACAATTGTAAATAAATTGGATCTATAGGAGAATTAAGACAGGCTGCCTGGTTAATATTTCCAGAAATAAATGAAATAGATTGAATTGGATCAACCGTTATTACACCCGAAACTGAATTTCCACATCCTGAATCTGAAGAGATTGTATATGGATAAACTCCACTTTGTGATGGTGCTCCTAATAAAAACCCTGTAGTTGAATTGAAAGTTACTCCGTTTGGTAATGTTCCTGAGGAAACAATCATATTACCAGAACCTGGAGAAATACCAAATTGCACAGGCGCAATTAATGTCCCTTGACACACTGTAGGTGAAGGATTTCCGGATAACAAAGTTACTGTAGCACTATTTTTAATAGTTATTGT
>CALPLL020000185.1 GCA_943324395.2 Rhizobium sp. Q54 | reverse complement strand
GCTATTGCAGTTCATGAAGCTGGTCACGCAACGGTGAGTTGGATGCTAGAACATGCAGCACCTTTGATAAAAGTAACTATTGTTCCTAGAGGTCAAAGTTTAGGTGCTGCGTGGTATTTACCAGAGGAGCGATTAATTGTTCGCACAGAGCAAATGCTAGATGAAATGTGTGCTACGATGGGAGGACGTGCAGCTGAAAAAGTAGTTTTCGACAGAATTTCAACGGGTGCATTGAGCGATTTGGAAAAAGTTACTAAACAAGCCAGAGCAATGGTGACTGTTTACGGATTAAATGACAAAATTGGAAATATAACTTATTATGATTCTTCAGGTCAAAGTGAATATAGTTTTTCAAAACCATACTCTGAAGATACTGCAATGGTAATTGATAAAGAAATTTCAACGCTAATTGAAAGTCAGTACCAAAGAGCTATAACAATTTTATCAGAAAACAAGGAAAAATTAAATTTATTGGCAGATATATTAATTGAAAAAGAAGTTATTTTCAAAGATGACTTGGAAGCAATTTTCGGAAAAAGACCTTTTGATCCGATAATTTTGGAGGAAACCCCTGAATAAATTCAATTATTTATAAAAATTAAAAAAATCTTAATTCAAAAAACATATTTGAATTAAGATTTTTTTTATCTTTGAATGTTTTGTTAAAACAATCTAAATATTTTAGAAATTAGTATGAGTCTTTTTAGAAAATTTTTTGGTTCAAGTGAAGAATCCTCCAAAGAGGATAATCTTAGTGAATTCAATAGTTCAGGGTCAGATTTATCTTTGCCAATTGACGAAAGATTCACCTTTAACTTCAAAAAAAATGGAGGTAAATTTTTGTATTGCGAGAATTTATCTGAAATAAAAGAACAATTTGAAAATATTTTAGAAGAAAATGACTGGTTTGAATCGGAAGTTTTATGCTTTGATGCAGGATTATTTAGCATATTAGATGAAAATAAACTTGCTTACGACCAGCCAACTAATCCAAAATTTCTTTTTGCAACATGTGAAAATTTAATTGCCGAAGAAGGATCAATCCTATTTTCGTCAATTCAAATTAAGCAAAATAAACCCAACGAATTACCAACAAACATTATTGTTTATGCTACAACAAGTCAAATTGTTGAAAGCACTAGCGATGGACTTCGAATGATAAAAAATAAATACCTTAAGGACTATCCAACTAATATTACTACAATTAAGTATTTTGAAAAAGTTAAAGAGGATGACTTTTTACATTATGGTAGTTCGGCAAAGAATCTTTATTTATTGCTTTTAGAGGATTTATAAAATGGGTGAAACTCTAAAAAGAGCTATTTCAGGAGCTGTTTATGTACTTTTATTACTTGCTTCGATTTTATATTCAACTGAAAGTTTTTTAATTTTATTTGGAATATTCTTAATTATCTCAATTTATGAATTTTGCAATTTAGTACAAGTTAACAAAACAATTCCTTTAATTTCAGGCACTTCTATTTATGTTTTAATTATTTTAATAAGTAATTATTACAACTTCAAAGCTGAAGATATTCAATTGCTAGATATCGTTTTACTTGCTATTACCTTACTAATATCGATTAAATGTGTTGTATTTTTATTCGATAACTCTTTACAAAAAATAAGTAATTCATCTAAGTACATCTACCTTTTAGGATACATAACCTTGCCTTTTATTTTTATCACAAAAATCTCATTTGGTATAAAAAATTATAATCCAAAAATTATTATTGGGCTATTAATATTAATCTGGACGAACGACACCTTTGCGTATATTGTAGGTAAATCGATTGGTAAGCATAAATTATTTGAAAAAATTTCCCCAAAAAAAACAATCGAAGGTTTCTTTGGAGGATTGATTTTTGCGATATTTGCAGGATATTTAATTTCAATGTATCTAATAAAACCATCAACGCAATTTAGTGATAAATCCATATTGATTTGGATGATTATAGCCGCTATTGTTGGAGTAATGGGGACTATTGGCGATTTAATTGAATCAAAATTCAAAAGAATTGCAGGTGTGAAAGACAGCGGAAAAATAATGCCAGGTCACGGAGGTGTTTTAGATCGATTAGATAGTGTTATATTTGTAGCACCATTCATATTTTTATTTTATAAAATTTTATATTATGTTTCATAAAGAAGGCGAAAAAACCATTTTAATTTCAACTACATTAACTGTAGCTATTTTACTGTTAGCAGATTCATTTATATCTACAATTTGGTTGCAAAAAACTATTGAAATTATAGCTTTATTATTTCTAATTATAATCTTACAATTTTTTAGAAATCCAGTTAGAAAAGTAGAAATTAATGAAAATCATATTATTGCGCCTGTTGATGGGAAAGTAGTAGTTATTGAGGAAGTTTTTGAAGGGGAATATTTTAAAGACAAACGCTTGCAAGTATCTATATTTATGTCGCCTATAAATGTTCACGTTACAAGATATCCTGTAAATGGACTAGTTAAATTTAGCAAATATCATCCTGGAAAATTTTTAGTAGCTTGGCATCCAAAAGCAAGTGAAGAAAATGAAAGAACGACAATAGTTGTTGAAAATAAAGTGTTTGGCGAAATATTATACCGTCAAATTGCAGGAGCATTAGCTAAAAGAATTGTAAATTATGCTGAAGAAGGAATGCAAGTTATTCAAGGAACAGATGCTGGTTTCATTAAGTTTGGATCTAGAGTTGATTTATTTTTACCTTTAGGATCAGAAATCAATGTAAAACTAAATGAAAAAGCAATTGGAGGTAAAACTATAATTGCAATAAAATAATAAATGGACGAAAGAGACTTAGAAACTAGATTTGCTGAAGCTGTAGAAATAGCCTCAAAAATGTCTCAGGAATCATTGCCTCAAGATGTTCAATTACGGTTATATGCTTATTATAAACAAGCAACATTTGGGACGGCAAATGAAGTTCAAAATTCAAATTTTGACCTACGAAATGCTTTTAAAACTAATGCCTGGATGCAAATCAGTCATTTATCTATTGAAGAAGCAAAAGAGTTGTATATTGAAAATATATTGTCATTACAAAAAAAATAATATCATGAAAAAGGCAAAATTTTACTTACTGAGTTTTTCATTACTTTTAGTGGTAATTTCTTGTAACAATAAAAAACTAACCGAAGTTGTAGAAGTTCCTCTTCCAACTGCTGAAGAAAAGTTTACAATCGGTTCACCTAATGATGTTGAAGCAAACGAAGGTCCTTTTGAACTTGTAAAATTACCTTTTGCTTATGATGCGATTTCTCCCGAAATTGAAGCAGGTACAATGCAACTACATTACTCAAAACACTATTTAAATTATACTAATAGCTTAAATAAAGCTTTAAAAGGTACTGATTTTGAAGATTTATCAATCGAAGAAATAGTAGCAAAATCAATGCCTGATAGTCTAAATATTAGAAATAATGCTGGTGGATATTATAATCATTCCTTGTTTTTTGAGTGTATAGGGCCAAAATCAGGAAGCCAACCTAAAGATACATTAGCGATAGCAATTAATAGAGATTTTGGTTCAATAGAAGGGTTTAAAAACCAATTTAAAAATGCTGCTAACCGAGTATTTGGTTCTGGATGGGCTTGGTTAATTGTAGATGGTTCTGGAAAATTGAAAGTTACTACAACTGCTAATCAAGACAATCCTTTAATGCCTAGAGCTGAAGTTCCAGGAAAGCCAATATTAGCGCTTGACGTTTGGGAACATGCCTATTATTTAGAATATCAAAATTCTCGTAAAAACTATATTGATGCTTTTTTTAATGTAATTAATTGGAAAGTAGTTGGAGAAAAATACGAAGAAGCCATAAAGAAAGAATAATCGTACGAAGCAAATTTAATAACCTAAATGAAAAAGATACAATTACTATTCATTTGTTTAATTTCAATAACTTTTTCAAGTTGTGAAAAGGATGATATTTGTGATGCTACCACTGCTACAACTCCAAAATTGATCATAGAATTTTATGATATCCTAAACCCTACAGTTAAAAAAAATGTAACCAATTTAGCTGTTAAAGAAATAAATACTACTTCCAGTTTAGCTTTCACAGGAACTAGTAAAATTAAAATTCCTTTACGAACAATTCAAGACCTAACCAAATATAG
>CALPLL020000184.1 GCA_943324395.2 Rhizobium sp. Q54 | reverse complement strand
ATTCAAAAAACAAGGTTTTAATGTAGTTTTGGGTGCTGCTGATACTTTTAGAGCGGCAGCAATTGACCAATTACAAGTTTGGGCGGATAGAGTAGGAGTGCCATTGGTAAAACAACAAATGGGAAGTGATCCTGCATCGGTAGCATTTGATACTTTGCAATCGGCTGTTTCTCAAAATGCCGATATTGTGATTATTGATACTGCTGGTCGTTTACATAATAAAGTGAATTTAATGGCCGAATTAACTAAAGTAAAACGAGTAATGCAAAAAGTGGTTAGCGATGCGCCACATGATGTAATGTTAGTTTTAGACGGTTCAACCGGTCAAAATGCATTCGAACAAGCAAAACAATTTACTGCTGCAACGGAAGTGACCTCTTTAGCTGTTACCAAATTAGACGGAACTGCCAAAGGTGGTGTGGTAATTGGTATTTCAGATCAGTTTCAAATACCAGTTAAATATATTGGAGTAGGTGAAGGAATTGAAGACTTACAGGTTTTCAATAAATATGAATTTGTAGATAGTTTCTTTAAATAATTAGCTGATGAATTTCCCCTCATTAAAAAATATCCAACCTATATATTTGTACTTAATAAGTATTTGTTCCTTTGTAATTTCCAATTTGGTTAGAGAGAAAAGTCCTCTTTTCTATGGAATATTATTGGCTTTAGGATTAATTTCTTTCCTTTTGGGACTTTATAGCCGGATATCAAAAAAATAGTTACTGGTACAATGCGTTGATTTTTTGCCAAAGGACTTCATCAAATGTTGAAAGTGCTAAATTGGCTGAATCTGCGGCATCTCCCATTCGGATAACTACCATTTTTTTACTCGGAACAACATATATTTTTTGATCGTCTTTTCCTAAAGCCATATACATATCATTTGCTCCTGAAGCAATTAAACTGCCATTAAATTGCAACTGGGTTTGAGGTAAGCGATAACTCGATTTTCCGTTTAGCCACCATAAATAGCCATAAGACAAATTAATATTTTGTGATGAAGTTGTAGCTTGATTTAGATAAGCCGAATTAATAACTTGAGTGCCATTCCAATTTCCATTGTTGAGAGCCAATAATCCAAATCTTGCCATACTTCTAGAATTACTAAAATAAATTCGAAGTCCTAAATTTGCACCTGTTCCAATATACCAAAAACCTGATGAACTCATTCCAATTTTATCTCTAAGTTTGGTATTGAAATAGTTGTTCCAAGTTTGTCCTGTAGCTTGTTCAATCACATCTTGAAGTTTCACATATACATTATGATACGCCCATCGGGTTCCTGCATCTGCCATATATTGAAGGTTGCTTGGAGCAACATCATCACCTAAAGTGTCATCCAAACCAGAATCCATTTTCAATAAATTCTTACAAGTAATCAAATTTTCTTTTGCCAAAGGTGCACTTGTCCATCCAGTTCCAATATAATTAGAAACTTTATTATTGGTATTAATATAGCCCTCTTGTTCGGCAATTCCTGTTACTGTAGATGTCAATGTTTTCCCTGCGCTATTCCATTTCCAAAGTGAAGTTGCGGTATGACCATTAAAGTAATTTTCCATTACAATTTTTCCATTTACAAGGATAATAAATGATTTGGTATTTTTTAGTAATAAATAATCTAGCAACGGCTGAACAGCATTTTGATTCCAACCCAAAGAAGAAATAGATTGCGTTTCCCAGGTTTCAGATCCATTAGTAGGTGGAAAGTACATGGCATTTGGACTAGATTCAGAAACAGTACTATTATTGTTTGTGGAGCAATTAGTAAATGATACAATAAGAAGTAATAAAAAAATCGATTTTTTAATCATAATTGTGTTTATGTTATTACAAATATAAAAAAGTTTATTCTAAGTTGTAAAAAAAGTCCTACAAGTGGATCTGTTGTTTGAGAACTTTTTGTTAAGGTAAATAATAAACAATCTCACATATTATTTTGTCAACCTTTTTCTTTTCACAAAACAAGTTTAAATCACTTCCTCTTAATGAACTAATTAAAAGTTAAATTTATGGTATTTCATATTTTTTATTAAAAAATTCCATTTCTTTAAATATTTTTTTATATTTGCAAAATATTAGTGGCGATTTAATTATTCTACTAACTATATGAAACAGAATTTTTTTTCTGTTCATTTTTTTTCCCTCAAAAATTTATCGGAGAATTTACAAAACGAAAAACTCGTGCTGTTTTTTTTGTTTTTTAAATTCAAATCAAATCGGAAGATAGTTTATTGCTATTATTCCAATTTAACTCAACTTAAAACTTTTTAAAAAATTGTTTTAGGTTTTTAAAATTATATCCTTTTTACGACAAAATCGTAAAATGGATATTTAAGTTGATTTTTTAATTTGTCAAAAACAATAATAATAGTGCAATGAAAATAAATATTAAAAACCAATACAATTAAAATTAAATCAACATGAGAGTACTTATTTTATCTGCTATTTTATTAGCAACAACGAGCATATTTGCTCAAAGTGGCAAAGTAGGTTTTGGTAACACAGACCCTAAAGCGACCCTAGACGTGACTGGAACCCCCGCTGCAACATCAGTAGCTGACGGTATCATAGCTCCACGACTTACAGGTAATGAGCTAGCTGCAAAAGACGCAATTTATCTTGCAGCGCAAACAGGTGCGCAAGTATTTGTTTCTTCAGCTGCCTCACCACCAACTACAAAAACGGCTAATGTTACCTCTCCTGGATACTATTATTTTGATGGTGCAGTATGGAAAAGTTTTGGTTATACGTCTTCAGGTTTTGTTGTTAAAGGAAGCCAAGCAACCAACGGTACTGACTATTCTTTCACGATATCCAATGGCTACATAACGACAAGTTCTATTGTTACAGTAAGCTACTACAACACTTCTAACGAAATTATCAGTCATGCCATTTCGTCTATTACAGCTGGTAGTTTTAACGTACAGTTTGCAGCAGTGCCTAAAAGTGGGGGCTCTATTTTATATACCATTGTAAATTAAAAAAAGTTAATAATTATTCAAACAAACAAAATGAGAAATAATAAAATATTTTTATCCATTTGTCTTTTAGTAGTTACTTCTATTTCTTTTGCTCAAGTGCAAAAAGTAGCGAAACTACAAATTGGCAATACAACTTCAGCTCCTGAAGCTTCTGCTGTATTAGATATAACCAGTACCACTCAAGGTTTTTTGCCGCCGCGCATGACCAGTTCACAATTACTTTTAATTTCTGCACCTTCTGAAGGGCTTATTGTATATTGTAAAGATTGTTCAATAAAAGGACTTTATATATTTAACGGCTCTGCCTGGTCACAATTAACTGGAGGCGCTAGCTTATCTCAATCTTCCAACGGATCTGCAGTCGTTTCTGCTTATTCCTGCTCGACGGCTTCTTCAGGAACATTGACTGCTGGAACCCTAGTTTCGGGTGTTTCACAAACTATTACCGCTAACGTAACTGAAGTTGGTACTTATAACATAAGCACTACTGCCAATGGAGTAACTTTTGCAGGAGCTGGTACTTTTGCAAGCACTGGTGATCAAGACATCGTGCTTACAGCAACAGGTACTCCAATTACTGATGGTAGCTCTGCTTTCACCTTAAACACTACACCTAATTGTAACTTTAGTAGAACAGCCGTATTTGATTTATCTACCAACGGTACTGCTGTTGTTTCAGCATATTCTTGTTCAACTGCTTCTGTAGGGACATTGACTGCTGGTACAGCTGTATCTGGTGTTACACAAACTATTACCGCTACAGTAACTACAGTAGGTTCGTATAATATTAGTACTATTGCCAATGGCGTAACTTTTTCAGGAACCGGCACTTTTGCAAGCACTGGTGATCAAGACATCGTGCTTACAGCAACTGGCACTCCAATTGTTGCGGATAGTTCAATATTTACTTTAAATACTACCCCAAATTGTAACTTTAGCAGAACATCCGTATTTGATTTATCTACTAACGGAACTGCTGTGGTTTCTGCCTATTCTTGCTCAACCGCTTCTGCAGGAATATTGACTGCTGGTACAGCTGTATCAGGTGTTACACAAACTATTACCGCTACAGTATCTTCATTAGGTACTTACAACATTAGTACAATTGCCAATGGTGTTACTTTTAGTGGAACTGGTACTTTTGCAGGTACGGGCACT
>CALPLL020000183.1 GCA_943324395.2 Rhizobium sp. Q54 | reverse complement strand
GCTAGAAATGCTGGTCCGATTGCCGTTTTAATGATTGAAAAATATCTAAAAGGGAAGATTTCGCGAACGGATTTGGAAAAAAGAATGTTTGAAGTGAGTTTGCAAAGTGAATATGATAAGTATTTTAAAACGAAAGTAGACTCATTATTGATACCAAAAATGGAAGAAAGTCCTGAGAATTAATTGAAATGAAAAACCAAAGCGTAACAAGTAACTTAGATTGGATAAGCGTAGCTATCTATATTATTTTGGTAATATTAGGTTGGTTGAATATTTATTCCTCTTCATTATCCTCATCAGTTGAAGACGCATCGCTTTTTGACTTTACACAAATATATGGTAAACAAATGCTGTTCATTTTCTTTACTATCCCAATGATATTTATAATATTGGCAGTAGATGGAAAATTCTATGAAAAGTATTCTAGTGTTATTTTTGGCGTCTCTTTAGTTTTATTAGCGGGCTTATTTGTAGCTGGAAAAACCATCGCGGGACAGCGTTGTTGGTATGCAATTGGAAGTTTCACTTTACAACCTTCAGAATTTGCAAAAGCAGCAACAGCATTAGCATTAGCTAAATATTTAAGTGATGTCCAAGTAAATTTAAAAGACTTAAACAGACAAATACAAACGCTTTTAATTATTTTTCTACCAGTAATGTTGATTTTACCTCAACCCGATCCTGGAAGTGCTTTAATTTATAGCGTATTTTTTCTTGTACTTTACAGAGAAGGATTGCCCTCATGGTATTTATGGACTGGTTTTGTGGCAATAATCTTATTTGTATTGTCATTGCTATTTGAACCTTGGGCAGTAGCTATAATGGCGCTAATTGCTATTGTATTTTATTATTTAAAAAGCAGAATTGGAAATAGAAATATTATTGCAAGCTCAATATTATTTGTATTGATCTCAGGTTATGTTTTTTCTGTAGATTATGTTTTTGATCACGTTTTTAAACAACACCACCGCGACCGTTTCAATATTTTATTGGGTAAAGAAGTAGATATGAAAGGTATTGGTTATAATACCAATCAGTCGGAAATTGCTATCGGTTCTGGAGGTTGGTTTGGGAAAGGATTCCTTGAAGGCACACAAACAAAAGGAGGATTTGTTCCTGAACAACATACCGATTATATCTTTACAACTGTTGGGGAAGAATGGGGATTCCTTGGATCGCTAATTGTTATTGGATTATTTGCAGGCCTGTTTTTAAGGATAATCTATCTCGCCGAGAGACAAAAAACAAAATTCAGTAGGATTTATGGGCAATGCGTAGCTGGAATATTGTTCATCCATTTCTTCGTGAATATTGCAATGGTTGCGGGCATTTTTCCTACTATTGGGGTGCCACTTCCTTTCTTTTCTTATGGAGGTTCAGGACTTTGGGGTTTTACCATTTTGTTATTTATTTTCTTAAAAATGGATGCTAATAAAGTAAATGAGTGGTAAAATTAAAATGCCCAAGCTTTATAATCGCTTTTTCGTTCTAGTTCATTCTCTACGACATCATTTAATTGTGGAAAAAAGTCAATTCCTGTCATTTTCTCAATTGAATCCACTGAAACTACAAACTTATATAATGGTTCTTTACTTTTAACGCTGGGAATTAAGAACGCGACCATTTTATTTTTTCCTTGAAAATTACAAAATAGAATTTTATAAAAATAATTTGGAATCGCTACTTTTTCTGTGCCAATTGTTGGCAATCCTTTTTGCAAAATTCCTCCAGTTACAACATAGATTCCGTTGTATTTAGTAGCCCAATATCTAGATTTCTCTTCTAATTGTTTCCAAATTCCATCATTGAAATTATGTTTTTGAGGTGAAATATTAGACGTGAAAAAGGTTTCATCATAAGCGCTTTTTGAAAACCTCATATCGGCAGCTGCGCATAAATGACCTCTGTCGTAACCTGATTTTTTATAATTATCAGAATCCGCAGATTCAGTGGTTACTTTAGGATCATAAATAAAACGTGGTCTTTTAAAATGACCTACACCTTCGTTTTCACTTCTTAAAAAATAGGAAACCCACTCTGCTTGTTCGTATTTTTCATTATAAGAAAGTGCATAATAACTGTGTTTTATTACTTGCTTAGTCGTTGAAGTTGGCAAATATGCAAAAGGGTTATGTTCTTGTAAAGAAGTCGTTTTGGAAGAAAAATCAGCATATGAAGAGAATAAAAATAATGTAAGTACTAAAATTAGAATTTTCCAAAATGACACTATCTTTTTCATATTATTTATTTTTTATCCTCTTTTAATAAACCATACATTATAGATTGTAAAAGTGAAAGTACAATACTAAAAATCAAAGCTGTAAAGAAGGAATCTACTCTGAAACCTCCAACAATTTTTGCACATAATAGTATCAAAATTGCATTTATTACTAGTAGAAATAAACCCAAAGTAAATACCGTTACAGGAAGTGTGAATAAAACGAGAATAGGTTTGACAAATATATTTAGCAATCCCAATACTACAGCAACAATTATTGAAGTGGTGAAATTTTCAATGTAAACTCCTTTTATAAAATGGGAAAGGAACATTACCAATATTGAACTAAAAACAATTTTCATTAATAACTTCATGATATTCTATTTTTTTATAAATATAAATTTAATAAATAATTGAACCCAAATTACATTCTCAAGAAATTTTTAGTCATTTCAAAAAACTCTTGTGGTTTTTCGGCATGAAGCCAATGACCTACATTTGAAATTGTATTTATTACTGCCTTTGGAAAATGATAATATATTCCCTCAAAATCGGAATCAAGAATATAGTTGGAATTTCCTCCGCGAATGAATAAGGTAGGATTTTCAAAGAAGGAGTTTTCAGGGAGAGCCGTTCCAATTTGCTCTATTTGAATATTAAAAACGGCTAAATTAAATCGGAATGCCAATTGACCGGGTTCAACCCAATACAAACTTTTTAATAAAAATTGGCGTGTACCAAAATCGGGAATGTACTTTGAAATTATCTCTTCTACTTCACTCCTACTTGGTTTCAATGAAAAATCAACTGCATTTAAACCTTCCAAAATGGTTTGATGATGCTGTGGATAAAACTTTGGACCAATGTCAGCAACAATAAGTTTGTCAACTAAATTTGGAAATTGTGTGGCTAAAAGCATGGAGACTTTTCCGCCCATTGAATGTCCGATGCAATCAATATTGGTTAAATTATTTTCATTACAATAGTCAACTACATCTTGAACCATTACTTCATAATTGAAAATGTTAGAATGAAAACTACGACCGTGATTTCGAAGATCTAGAATATGAACTTGAAAACCTTCTTGTGCATATTGTGTACCTAGTGTTTTCCAATTATCTGACATCCCCATAAATCCGTGGAGAATTAAAAGTGGTTTTCCTTGACCTTCAATTTTTGAATAAAGCATAATTATGATTTATGTTCGAGGCTGCGTGAGGGATGGCAGAGGAAATCCTTTGTGTAGCATAGCGAAACAAAGATTGCAACGTACAGCCTGACCCTTGTGGTCACGCCCCAATTATTTTTTTAATTTTTGCAAATACATGTTGACTACATTGTCTAATCCGAGATATAGCGCTTCGCAAATTAAGGCATGACCAATGGAAACTTCTAGTAAATTAGGTATTTTTTGATTAAAAAATTGGATATTTTCTAAGCTTAAATCGTGTCCAGCGTTGATTCCTAAATTTAATTCGTTGGCTAATTTTGCTGCCGAAACATATGGGTCAATCCCCGATTTATTTCCCAATCCGTATTGATGTGCGAAACTTTCGGTGTACAATTCGATTCTATCGGTACCAATTTTTGCTGCTCCTTCTATCATTTCTTAAGTGGGATCTACAAATATGGAAGTTCGAATGCCGTTTCGTTTGAATTCTTGAACCATTTCGGTTAAAAAATCGTGGTGTTTTATTGTATTCCAACCCGCATTTGAAGTAATTGCATCGGGTGCATCGGGAACTAAGGTAACCTGCGTAGGCTTTACATCTAAAACTAAATTTACAAATTGCGGCTCTGGATTTCCTTCAATATTATATTCGGTGTAAACAATATTTTTCAGATCTCGGGCATCTTGATACCGAATATGACGCTCATCTGGCCTAGGATGAATGGTAATTCCTTGTGCTCCAAATTTTTGAATATCGGTAGCAACTTTAATCAAATCGGGTGCAT
>CALPLL020000182.1 GCA_943324395.2 Rhizobium sp. Q54 | reverse complement strand
CACATGGCGTATTTGTACAATTACGTTGGCAAACCTGAAAAAACGACCGAAAAAGTACATTATATTTTAGAAAATTTCTACAAAAATGCCCCTGACGGATTAATAGGAAATGAAGACTGCGGTCAAATGAGCGCTTGGTATGTGTTGAGTTCGATGGGAATTTATGCCGTTACGCCTGGAATACCCCAATGGAGCGTAACACAATCTAGTTTTGATTCTATCAAAGTTACTTTTGAAGACAAAACATCCAAAGTGATTTCCAAAAAAATGCCGGTTAGAGCGATGGAAAATTTTGGGATAAATAGCAATTACAAAGACATTGCTGTAGGTTATTCTTATGATGAAATATATCCTGTTCCAGTAA
Organism: Rhizobium sp. Q54; assembly: GCA_943324395.2. Lineage (GTDB taxonomy): Bacteria > Bacteroidota > Bacteroidia > Flavobacteriales > Flavobacteriaceae > Flavobacterium. The sequence continues at coordinate 3,817 of CALPLL020000182.1, read as the reverse complement.
TTCAAGCCGAGGGCAAATCGTTTAAAGACAGTCTAACAATTTCACTAAGTAATAAAGATAATTTAAAAATGTATTATTATTCGGAAGATCTAAACGGAAATAGAATTCTTCCATTCAAGGAATACAAACAACCTTTTGAAATTAATAGTTCACAAAAAATACTTGCTCAAACTATGCCAAAAAGGTTAATTGAACCGACACAAAATTATACAAGTAAAAGAATTTCAGCCCAATTCTACAAAAAACCAAATAATTATACCATCGAGATAAAATCAAAATACAATTCGCAATATAATGCCGGTGGCGATGAAGGAATTATAGACGGAATTAACGGAACTGAAAACTGGCGAAAAGGCGAGTGGCAAGGGTATCAAAGTCAGGATTTTGAAGCGATAATTGATTTGCAAACCGAAAAAAACATTTCCAATTTCAGCGCAACTTTTCTACAAGATTCTCGTTCCTGGATTTTAATGCCAACGAAAGTAGACTATTTTGTATCGAATGATAACGTGAATTTTACCTTGGTAGGAACGGTAACCAATTCGATTAGTCCAAAATATGAGGTTAATAAAATTCAAAATTTCGAATACAAATTACCTCAAGAACTCAAAGCAAAATACGTTAAAGTGAAAGCCTATAATTTTGGAAAACTTCCAGATTGGCATCAAGGTGCTGGCGGTGACGCGTTTATTTTTATCGATGAAATAACCATAAAGTAAATCAATTATGAAAATTGCATTAGTCCAATCCACTTTACTTTGGGAAAACCCAAAAGAAAATCGGAATTATTTCGAACAAAAAATCAATTCCATTACTGAAAATGTTGATTTGATTGTACTTCCAGAGATGTTCACGTCCGGGTTTACCATGAATCCAAAAGCAGCTGCTGAAACTATGAAAGGGGAAACCGTTTTGTGGTTACAGGCATTGGCGAAAGCCAAAAATTCGGCAATAACAGGAAGTTTGGTCATTCAAGAAAATGATAATTTCTATAATCGTTTGGTCTTTATTTTTCCATCGGGTGAAATTAAAACCTACGATAAAAAACACTTGTTTACCCTTGCGGGCGAAGACAAAACGTACACTTCTGGAATTCAAAAACTGATAATTGAATACAAAGGATTTAAAATTTGTCCCCTCATATGCTACGATTTACGCTTTCCAGTTTTTGCAAGAAATACCGAAGATTACGACGTATTAATTTATGTTGCCAATTGGCCAAAACCAAGAATTAACGCTTGGGATGCGCTACTAAAAGCGCGCGCTATTGAGAATATGTGTTACACTATTGGCGTGAATAGAATTGGCGAAGACCCAAATAAACACACTTACCCAGGACATTCTCAAATGATAGATTTTTTAGGAGATTACCTGATTGAACCGCAAGAAAATGAAGGAGTTTTTATTACCACTTTAAACAAAAACACGCTTTTAGAAGCTCGTCAAAAATTTGGTTTTTTGAACGATCGCGATGCGTTTACAATGGAGAAATAAATAAAAATTGATGCAGCTCACGCCGCATCAATTTTATATATAAAACTTCTATTTTCTAACTACAATTACTTTTTTAGTCATTAAAACAGTGTCGTCTGAGTTGGAAATCTCAACAAAATAAACCCCAGATGCTCCCCAATTTTTAGTTGAGATTTCTCTAGTGGTATTTTGAATGTTTGTCTTCTCTACCGTTTGACCAAGTACATTAATTACTTTTAATTTTAGATCACCCAATTGGGATGCATTAGTTCCCATTACAATATTTATTACCTCATTAGCAGGGTTTGGATAAAGTATAAAATCTTTTGTTTCCGCAGTGTTTACTCCTAAATTATTATTAATAATTACTATATTGGTGGCAGGGGCATCCTGAATTACCAATGGATCTCCAAATTGATTATTAGCAGCTTCAACATTAGAACTTACAAGCGTTTGGTTTGATGACGATACAAATGGAAATCTAGTTTGCAATGTTACTTTAAATAACAAACCATGACCGTTTATGGCTGCATTAGAAAACCTTGTCAATCCCACGCTTTCCGTATCTATTGTAGTATTATTAATAGCCAAGCAATCCACACCTACAATTCCGAATATCGAACCAGTGTAATCTATGGTTGCTGTACTTAAATCAAAAACGGTGTCGTCGAAAAGCAGATTTACTGAAATCCCATAAAGACCATTTAACCCACCTGTATTATTTAGGCTAACACTAAAAGTAACTGTTTGAGATGTTAAAGCATTAACAGTAGTAATATCAGGGGTTACAACAAGATCTCCATTAGATTGTGTTAATGGTGTATTGTCTCTAAAAGGAGTTGCAATTCTATAATGAACCTGATTCATGTTACGACCAACGGCTGCTTGATCTGCATTATTAATCACACCATCACCGTTAGAATCTGCAAATACCTTGTAGGCATTTCCATTAATAGAACTATGATTATATCCCCATAAAACTGCTGGTTGCGCTGTCCACTGTAGGTTAGCGTTTGGTCTTGTAGGTCCCTGAGAACCGTAGAAATATCCAATTGGCAATAAATCCGCAGTTGTTACTGATCGATTATTATTTAAATCTCCTGGCCATACATTTGTCTGGTTAGAAAACGTGAAACAATATTGTCCTTGGTTAGTCAAGTTACATGCAATACCTGCTGGATTATAAGCACTTATTTGGTCCAAATAAAAACAGAAGTTTGTTCCTGCTGGAATAGGAATATTCTTAGTTACAAAGCGGAATGTATAAAACAAACCACTTCCTGTGAAGCCAGGAACATTGCCAATTTTTGTTATTCCAAAATCATATTCTCCATTGGTAACTATTGGATCAGTAGCAATAACATCTGCCGGATAACCCAATAATGTACTTGCGGTGTAACCCGAATAATCTAAATACTGACTTACAGCTAAATTTCCTTTAAGCTTCATATACAAGCTATACAAGTCTGTTGCATTAGTAAGTTGAACCTCTACAGTAATGGTGTCAAATAAATCTATACTACTTCTAGTTGAATTAATACTAATATTACCAATAGTAGAAGCCGAAGGTGCAACTGTAATTGAATACGTTCTTGGTGTTCCCACACAGCCATTCAATGACGGTGTTACAGTAATGAAGGCAGTAACTGGAACACTATTCAAATTGCTAGCCGTGAATGACGGAATACTGCCAGTGCCACTAGAAGGTAATCCAATTGATGAATTTGTATTTGTCCAAGCATATGTCACCCCTGTTAAGTTACTTGAAAATACAGTTGCAGGCACAATTTCATTATTAGAATAATAGGCATTTGCCGGAACGTAAACACTTGGAACTGGATATACAGTAACACTAGCTGTAAATGGAGCTCCAACACATCCCCCGCTAAACGGGGTTATGGTATAAACTACAGTTCCACTGGTATTTCCAGTAGCTCTTAAAACATTATTAATTACAGTTCCGGTTCCAGATGTCGCGCCTATCACATTAGTTTGAACCGCATTCCAAGTATACGTAGTTCCAATAGCATTACTATTTAATACAATATAAGCATTACCTAAAGAGCAAATAGACAACTGAGATGGCGTTGCTGTTGCTACAGGTGATGGCACAACCGTGACTGTCATAGTTGTAACAGTTCCACATTGTCCTGCATTAGGTGTAAATGTATAGGTAGTAGTAGCCAAATTATTAATTGCTGGCGACCAAGTCCCTGAAATTCCATTTAAAGAAGTTGTAGGTAGTGGAGTAGAAGTTCCTCCTGCACAAATAGGAGGCGCAGGATTAAATGTAGGAACCGGTAAAACAATGTTAACAGTAGTTGAACTTATAGCCCCTTGACAT
>CALPLL020000181.1 GCA_943324395.2 Rhizobium sp. Q54 | reverse complement strand
GCTTTGCGTTATGCAAAAGAGAGAATTCAGTTTGGCAAACCTATAGCTGGAACGCAACTACAACAAAAGAAATTGGCAGAAATGATTACCGAAATTACCAAAGCGCAATTATTAACATGGCGTTTGGGAGTTTTAAGAAATGAAGGAAAAGCGACTACTGCTCAGATCTCAATGGCGAAAAGAAATAATGTGGAAATGGCAATTAACATTGCTCGTGAAGCCCGACAAATATTAGGTGGAATGGGAATTACAGGGGAATATTCAATTATGAGACACATGATGAATTTAGAATCGGTGATTACTTATGAAGGAACCCACGACATTCACTTGTTAATTACTGGTATGGATATTACAGGTATTCCAGCATTTAAATAGTAGTTAACAATTATTAAATTATTGATAAAATTGATAGCAAAAGCTTCTTGGAAACGAGAAGCTTTTTTACTTTTGTGTAAAATTTACAAACATGGATATCCAATCTATAAATAGGAGTATTGAAACTCAAAAAAGTGCCTTATTGCAGCATTCTTTATACGAAAAAGTTGAAACCGTAGAAGACTTACGTTGTTTTCTAGAAAGTCATGTTTATGCAGTTTGGGATTTCATGTCTTTGTTGAAAGCATTGCAATCAAAACTGACTTGTACAACTACGCCATGGGTTGCTTCAAAAAATCCTGAAACACGTTATTTAATTAATGAAATTGTTTTGGCAGAAGAATCCGATTTGACTTTAGACGGAAAAAGACAAAGCCATTTTGAAATGTACCTTGACGCAATGACTTCTTGTGGTGCAAACACAGATATGATCAACACCTTTATTGAAAATGTGGTAGCTACTCAAAACATATTTGTTTCCATTAAGCAAAGTGATTTACATCCAAATATTAAAGCCTTTTTAGACTTTACTTTTAGAGTAATAGAAGAAGGAAAACCACATGAAATTGCGGCCGCGTTTACCTTTGGTAGAGAAGATTTAATTCCTGCGATGTTTACGGAGATCTTAAGAAATTTTGAAGCGAACTTCCCTGAAACCGATTTAAGTAAATTGATTTATTATTTTGAAAGACATATAGAATTGGACGCTGATGAGCATGGTCCGATGGCAATGAAAATGATCACAGAACTTTGTGAAAATAGTGAAACCAAGTGGAAGGAAGTGGAGGAAATCTCAAAATTAGCTCTTGAAAAACGCATCGGACTTTGGGATGCAATTGAAGAGAAAATAGTAAAATCAGCAACCGAATTGGTTTAATTATAACAAAAAAGCGAGATAATCATCTCGCTTTTTTTTATGCTTCAGGGGCTAATTCAATTTCAAGCCCTTCTATTTCATCGGTGATATGTATTTGACATCCCAAACGGCTGTTGGGTTTAACGTTGAAGGCTTCGGAAAGCATGGCTTCTTCGTCGTCACCTTTTTCGGGAATTGCAATTGAATTTAGAACATAACATTGGCAAGATGCGCACATGGCCATTCCTCCACAAATACCAATAGTACCTTCAGGAGCTAATTCGTACATACGAACTACTTCCATTATGTTTAAATTCATATCGATAGGAGCGAGGACCTCGTGAGTTAGACCTTCGCGATCAATAATTTTAATTTTGATATCCACCGACATAATTAATCTATAGATTTTACAACTTGTTTTTCGGCTTCTTTTCGAGTTCCGTCAAATCCGTCAACACCAGAAACGGTAGTGTATTTCAGCACGTATTTTTTTCCTGGATTCATTCTTTGGTAAACACTTTGCACCATTAAAGTCGCTTCATGGAATCCGCATAAAATCAATTTTAATTTTCCAGGATAGGTATTTACGTCGCCTATGGCATAAATTCCAGGGATATTGGTTTGATAATCCAAAGAGTTGTCTACTTTAATGGCATTTTTTTCAATTTCCAAACCCCAGTTGGCTATTGGACCTAATTTTGGGGTTAACCCAAATAACGGAATAAAGTAATCTGTTTCGGTTGTAATTTTTTCACCATTGGTTTCAATGATAACTGATTCTAGGTGCTCTTTTCCATTAAAACCTACGATTTCTCCTGGAGTGATTAGTTTTATTTTCCCTGATTCTTTTAATTCTTGTACTTTTTCAACTGAGTCTAAAGCGCCACGAAATTCATTTCTACGATGTACTAATGTCACGCTTGATGCTACATTTGAAAGGAAAATACTCCAATCCAAAGCGGAATCTCCACCGCCAGAAATGACTACTTTTTTATTTCGAAATTTTTCGGGATCTTTTACAAAATATTCTACACCACGGTCGTTTTGCTCGTAGAATTCAATTCTTTCAAGTTGTGGTTTTCTTGGCTCGAAACTTCCTAAACCTCCAGCAATTGCAACTGAATTGGCATGGTGTTTCGTTCCTTTATTTGTAGTAACAATGAAAGTTCCATCTTCAAGTTTTTCAATGGTTTCTGCAACTTCATTAAGTGTAAAGCCAGGTTGAAATTGTTTTATTTGTTCCATTAAATTGGCCACTAAATCTCCGGCTAAAACAGATGGAAATCCTGGGATATCAAATATTGGTTTTTTAGGATATAACTCAGAAAGTTGTCCGCCAGGTTGAGGTAAACCATCAATAATATGGCATTTTAACTTTAAAAGTCCAGCTTCAAATACAGTAAATAATCCTGTAGGTCCAGCTCCAATGATGAGAATATCCGTTTCAATCATTTTAATAATAGTATTGAATTCAAAGTTATTATAATTTCAAAAAATTGGTTAAAACCAAATTTCTATTCAATATTAGTTACCGTTTCAATTTGAGGTGCAAACTTCTTAATAGTTGTTTCCACGCCCATTTTAAGTGTCATTTGATTTACGCTGCAACCTACGCAAGCACCTTGTAAACGAACTTTTACGTGTTTTCCATCTTCTATCGATATCAATAAAATATCTCCACCATCAGAATTTAGAAAAGGTCTAATTTCTTGAAGTGCGTTTTCCACGCTTGTTGTTAATTCTTCTATTGTCATGATTTTTGTTATTCCAATTAGACGAAATAAATTATTATTTTTTCACTGCTGAACAGCCAGCCATTGTTGTTATTTTAACCGCTTCTGTTGGAGGTAGATTTTCATTTCTACTTACCACTTCTTGAACTACATTTCTGGTAATTTCTTGGAATACTTTTTCAATAACTGAACCTTCTTGTAAAGCCGCTGGTCTTCCAATATCTCCAGCTTCACGAATAGATTGAACTATTGGAACTTCACCAAGGAAGGACACATTTAAATCTTCAGCAAGGTTTTTTGCACCTTCTTTACCAAAGATATAATATTTATTTTCTGGCAATTCTTCAGGAGTGAAGTAGGCCATATTTTCTATAATTCCTAAAACAGGAACATTGATGCTATCTGAAGTGAACATTGCAACTCCTTTTTTTGCATCAGCAAGAGCTACAGCTTGTGGAGTACTTACTACCACAACTCCAGTTATAGGCAACGATTGAACTATAGATAGGTGAATGTCTCCTGTTCCTGGAGGTAAATCAAGCAACATAAAATCCAACTCTCCCCAATCAGCATCAAATATCATTTGGTTTAGCGCTTTTGAAGCCATTGGCCCACGCCAAATAACAGCTTGACTTGGAGAGGTGAAAAACCCTATCGATAGCATTTTTATCTCGTAGCTTTCAACAGGTTTCATTTTTGATTTTCCGTCAACAGTAACTGAAATTGGTTTTTCCGATTCCACATCAAACATAATTGGCATCGAAGGACCATAAATATCGGCATCTAAAATACCAACTTTGAATCCCATTTTTGCTAATGTAACGGCTAAATTTGCTGTAACTGTAGATTTTCCAACGCCTCCTTTTCCTGATGCAATTGCAATAATATTTTTCATTCCCGGAACTGCCTTTCCTTTAATTTCATTCGGTTCAGGAACGACAACGGTACTTTTAATTTGGATTTTTGCGTCGGCAGAAACTAATTCAAGAATTGTTTTTTTGATATCGTCTTCCGCTCTTTTTTTAATATGCATCGCCGGAGTACTCAATATTAAATCGATAATTACTTCATCTCCAAATGTGACTACATTTTTAACTGCGCCACTCTCCACCATATTTTTACCTTCTCCTGCAATTGTGATTGTTTCTAATGCTTTGAGAATGTCTTTTTTATCTAATTTCATATTCTTTTTCTTGATCAAAATCAATTGTAAATTTCGAGTACAAAGATAGCGTGAAAAGTT
>CALPLL020000180.1 GCA_943324395.2 Rhizobium sp. Q54 | reverse complement strand
ATGAAAATCCTGTGCTTTTTAGCGCAGATTGCAACGGAAAGCTGGAAATAGCTCAAAAAAAAACAATTTTGAAAAAAATATTACTTCTTTCAGATACGCACAGTAATATAGATGATACGATATTGAAATACGTTAAATTGGCGGATGAGGTTTGGCATGCGGGTGATATTGGGGATTTGACAGTTACAGATACCATTAAATATTTGAAGCCTTTGCGGGCAGTTTTTGGAAATATAGATGACGATAAAGCGCGCATGGAATTTCCGTTGCACAACCGATTTATGTGTGAAGGTGTGGATGTTTGGATTACACATATTGGCGGTTACCCAGGAAAATACAATCCGAATATTAGGACAGAAATGCATAATAACCCTCCGAAATTATTCATTTGTGGGCATTCTCATATTTTAAAAGTGATGTTTGATAAAAAGCACGATTTGCTACATATGAACCCTGGAGCAGCTGGAATTAGTGGTTTTCACCAAATGCGAACAATGTTAAGATTTGAAATTGATGGGGAAAAAATTTCAAATTTAGAGATTGTTGAACTGGGGAAGCGGTAAGATTTAAGATTTAAGAATTTAGATTTAAGAATTTAGATTTAGAATTTAGATTTAAGATAATAGACGAAAAGATTATAGACTTTTACTTTTATTTTCTTTGTGTCTTTTGTAAAACTATGTCCCTTTTGTGGTGAAAAAAAACTAAATTTCTTTGCGAACCATGCGTAAAACCTTTGCGAACCTTGCGGTTAAAAAAAACACAAAAAAAACCCAAACTTTCGTTCGGGTTTTTCTTCGCATTAATAAACAAGTTTATAGGTTTATCGTAAACGGTCAGCAGATTTTACGAGATCTTCATCCTTCTTGATGGCTCTATTGGCCAAAGCCAAGAAAACGATAGCAACAATAGGAAGAAACATACCAATACCTTTCTCTGAAACTTGAACAGCTTCTCCAGATAAATTTAGCGAACGATATACAAATAATCCTAATAAAATTAAGTTCAATATGATAGTCAATCTGTTAAGTACAAATTGATGCTGTCTTTTTTTAAAATACATTATACTAACTAAAGTTAATGTTGTTGAAAATCCAAAAAGTACGGTATAAAAAGAATCGTTCATGAAACGAAATTCTTTTCCATCACTCATTGTAAATAGTGGAAAGATAAAAGGAAGAATTCCTAAAATCACTAATGCAATTAATAAATAGACTGTTTGTATTCTTTGAATCATTATTGTAAATTGTTAAAACAAAAATATTAATTAAAATTATAAAAAATACTATTATTATTAATAATATTTTGTATTATTGCATGACAAATACGTAAGTACTTCATCCTTTGGAGATTTCATTTAAAAAAAATCACACATTCTTTATTTATTATTCCACAACAATTAAATTCAAATAACATTTTATGTTTGAGATTTCTGTATTAAAAGAAATGAAGCTTTCTGAGCTTCAAGAAATTGCGAAAGCAGCCAATATTACTAAAATTACCGGCGTTAAAAAAGAAGCATTAATCAATCAGATTTTAGAAGTTCAAGCTTCGTTTTCTGGAGATAGTTCTGAGGCTAAGTCTGAGAAAACTAATGATGCTAAGCCTAAAAGAGCTAGAATTACTGTTGACAAAAAAGCAGAATCGATGTCTTTGTTTTCTGAATCAGCTGATAAAGTTGAAGAAAATCAAGAAGCTGTAAATAATGAAGCTCCGGCGGTAAATCCAAAAGAACGCAAAGTTGTAAAGTTTAAAAAAGCCGATTTTGAAGCTAAAGTTGCAGCAAAAGCAGCGACCGAAACAATTTCTGAAAGCGATAACGCTGAGAGCAATAGTGAGGAATCAACAGTTGAAAGACCTAAAAATCCTAATCAGAAGCAAAACCCGAATCAAAAACAAAATCCAAATCAGAACCCGAATCATAATCCCAACCAAAATCCAAATCAAGCTCAAAATGGAAATGTAAATCCAAATTTTAAAGGCAAGAAAAGTAATTTTGGTCATTCCGACTTTGAATTTGACGGAATTATTGAGAGTGAAGGAGTTTTAGAAATGATGTCGGAAGGATATGGTTTTTTACGTTCTTCGGATTATAATTATTTAGCCTCTCCAGATGATATTTATTTATCAACTTCTCAAGTGAGATTATTTGGTTTAAAAACGGGAGATACTGTAAAAGGAGTTGTTCGTCCTCCAAAAGAGGGAGAAAAATTCTTTCCTTTGGTAAAAATATTAAAGATTAACGGTCATGATCCACAAGTGGTTCGCGATCGAGTTTCATTTGAACATTTAACTCCAGTTTTCCCTTCTGAGAAATTCAGAATTGCGGAAAAACAAAGCACAATTTCAACAAGAATTATCGATTTATTTTCCCCAATTGGAAAAGGACAACGTGGAATGATTGTGGCACAACCTAAAACGGGTAAAACCATGTTATTGAAAGACATTGCTAATGCGATTGCGGCAAATCATCCGGAAGTATATTTAATTGTACTTTTGATTGATGAGCGTCCTGAGGAAGTTACAGACATGCAACGAAGTGTTCGCGGTGAAGTAATTGCATCAACATTTGATAGAGAACCACAAGAACACGTTAAAATAGCAAATATTGTTTTGGAAAAAGCAAAACGTTTGGTAGAATGCGGTCACGATGTAGTTGTTTTATTAGATTCAATTACTCGTTTAGCACGTGCTTACAATACTGTTCAACCCGCTTCTGGAAAAGTATTAAGTGGTGGTGTTGATGCTAATGCATTACAAAAACCAAAGCGTTTCTTTGGAGCAGCTAGAAATGTTGAAAATGGAGGTTCGTTAAGTATTATTGCAACAGCACTTACGGAAACAGGTTCTAAAATGGACGAAGTTATTTTTGAAGAATTTAAAGGAACAGGTAATATGGAGTTGCAATTGGATAGGAAAATTGCTAACAAACGTATTTTCCCTGCAATTGATTTAACTTCTTCAAGTACGCGTCGTGACGACTTATTATTAGATGAAAAGACACTTCAACGTATGTGGATCATGAGAAAGTATCTTTCTGATATGAACCCTGTTGAGGCGATGGATTTCATCAATGACCGATTTAAGAAAACTAAAAACAATGAAGAATTTCTAATTTCTATGAACAATTAGAATTTTGATATATTTAAATATAAAAAAAACTCCGATGAATAATCGGAGTTTTTTTATGAAGTAAATCTAAATTAATTCACGCTAATTTTTTTAGTAATTGAATTGTTATTAGAGGTTAACTTTAAGAAATAAAATCCATTAGGTAAATTATCCAAAGTATAAGTTTCGTTAATTTTAGTTGGATTCTTTATATCATTTATCAATTGCCCATTAATTGAAAATATTTTTATACCATCAATTGTAGAATTAGTATTGATTGAAATAGATCCATTATTTGTTGGATTTGGATAAATTGAAATTGAATTTTCTAATTCAAATGAACTATTTCCTAAAAAACTATTCCAAATTGTACCAACATATTCTGGGTGATCTATATATGGATTTCTATTTGATTGATGATTATAGTAAATATCATTATTAATAGCAATTTCTTTTGCGCTAACGGGATCATCTAAGTGCCATTTCACAAGAATATCTATAAAAGGATTAGTAAAAACCCTTCCTGTTGAACCATCAAACATATTTTTTGCTTGACAAGTAGAGGCATTTGCAGTGGTATAAAAATTACCCATAAAATCTTCATATCGAGTTGCAAAATAGAAAAAAGCTCGGGCAATATCTCCTTTAAATTCATCAATAGGTTCAAAAACAATTCCTGAATAACCTTGAGCATAGCCTGAATTTAGTCCATTACCTCTTTTTGAACCATTCTGAGAGGTGTAGGTAGCAGTTCCTACTTTTCCAAAAGGATAATTATTTCTATCTCCGTTCACTTTTCCATCAGAAGGAACTACAAAAAACGGATCATTTTTCATTGGATCAACTGCATAACTATCAAAATAAGATTGAGGAATTAAATGTTCTCTGTTATAACAATCTCCTTCTCTAGAATAATTTCCACACTGTTGTGAAGTTGAAGTAAAGGAGTAGGGATCAGCTCCAATAGGATTCTCTGAATACATATCTAATAAACTGCCGTCATTTTCGTAATAATTATCTCTAAATGCAGAGTGGGTATATAGAGTCATAAGTGCACCATAACCTTGATCAGCGTGTAAATGTTCAGAAGGCAAAGCATCATTT
>CALPLL020000179.1 GCA_943324395.2 Rhizobium sp. Q54 | reverse complement strand
CATTAATATGAGCGAAGAAATAAATAAAAATAATTATTCAGCAGATAGTATTCAGGCATTAGAAGGAATGGAGCATGTAAGAATGCGTCCATCGATGTATATTGGAGATGTAGGAGTTAGAGGTTTGCATCACTTGGTTTATGAGGTGGTTGACAACTCTATTGATGAAGCAATGGGAGGTCATTGTGATAAAATTATAGTAGATATTAACGAAGACGGATCTATTTCTGTTGAAGATAATGGACGTGGTATTCCTGTTGGAATTCACAAAAAAGAAGGAGTTTCTGCATTGGAAGTTGTTATGACTAAAATTGGTGCTGGAGGTAAATTCGATAAAGATTCTTATAAAGTTTCTGGAGGACTTCACGGTGTTGGGGTTTCTGTTGTAAATGCATTATCAAATCATTTAAGAGCAACTGTTCACAGTAGTGATGGAAAGATTTATGAGCAAGAATATGAAAAAGGAAAAGCACTTTATCCAGTTAAACAAATTGGGGACACCACTAAAAGAGGAACAATTGTTACTTTTTACCCAGATCCAACCATATTTACTCAAACTATAGAATATTCATACGATACTTTATCGGCTCGTATGCGTGAATTGTCCTTTTTAAATAAAGGAATTACAATTGTTTTTACTGATAAAAGAGAGAAAGATAAAGATGGTAATTATGTGTCTGAAACTTTTCATTCTAATGAGGGATTAAAAGAATATATCCGTTATTTAGATGGAAATCGTGAACCTATTATTGCTCATGTTATCTCAATGGATTCTGAAAAAGGAGAAATCCCAGTAGAAGTAGCGTTAATTTATAATACAAGTTACTCAGAAAATATATTTTCATATGTAAATAATATCAATACTCACGAAGGAGGAACGCACTTGCAAGGTTTTAGAACAGGTTTAACAAGGGCCCTGAAAAAATATGCTGATGCTTCGGGAATGTTAGACAAATTAAAATTTGAAATTGCTGGTGATGATTTCCGTGAGGGATTAACAGCCATTATTTCTGTAAAAGTAGCAGAGCCACAATTTGAGGGTCAAACAAAAACTAAACTAGGAAACAGAGAAGTTGTTGCTCCTGTAAGTCAGGCAGTTAGCGAGATGGTTGAGAATTATTTGGAAGAAAATCCAAATGATGCTCGTATCATTGTTCAAAAAGTAATTCTAGCGGCACAAGCTCGCCATGCGGCTAAGAAAGCACGTGAAATGGTTCAACGTAAAACCGTTTTAGGAGGTGGAGGGTTACCTGGAAAATTATCGGATTGTTCTGAACAAGATCCTGCACGTTGTGAAGTTTATCTTGTCGAGGGAGATTCTGCGGGTGGAACTGCCAAACAAGGTCGTGATAGAGCATTTCAAGCAATTTTACCTTTAAGAGGAAAGATTTTGAATGTTGAAAAAGCGATGCACCATAAAGTTTTTGAAAACGAAGAAATTAGAAATATTTTTACCGCTCTAGGAGTTACCGTTGGAACTGCTGAAGATAGTAAAGCATTGAATTTAGAAAAATTGCGTTACCACAAAGTAATAATTATGTGTGATGCCGATGTCGATGGTAGTCACATTTCAACTTTAATTTTGACCTTCTTCTTTAGATTTATGAAAGAATTGATCGAAGGTGGACACGTTTATATTGCAGCTCCTCCTTTATATTTAGTTAAAAAAGGAAACAAAAAAGAATACGCTTGGAATGACGTTCAGCGTGACCAAGCCAACGAAAGAATGGGTGGTAGCGCAGCTATTCAACGTTATAAAGGTCTTGGAGAAATGAATGCAGAACAATTATGGGAAACTACAATGGATCCTAATTTTAGAACTTTACGACAAATCACAATTGATAGCATGGTAGAAGCAGATAGAGTTTTCTCAATGTTAATGGGGGATGAAGTTCCGCCAAGAAGAGAATTTATCGAAAAAAATGCCGTTTATGCAAATATTGATGCTTAATTAATGAAAAAGTTTTTATTTCTTTTTTTATTAGTTTCTAATATTTCGTTTTCACAATCTATTCAAGAATTAGAGGCATTTGGACGTTTATTAAATGATGCTATTTTTTATTGCGATAAATATATCACACCAGCTTCAGACGCTGCAATTTATCAAGCTTCATCAGGTTGGGTAACCTCTCCAAAAAAACGAAAATTATGGGATGTAACTTTAGGATTTAATAACAATATATTTTTTGTACCCAAATCAGATAGAAAGTTTGAAATAAAAAATTCGGATTTTACTTTTTTTAGTATTCGAGACGCCAATTGGAATCCAGTTACTTCTGCCAGTGTTCCAACAGCTCTTGGTACCAATGAACAATTAAATTTGGTAGGAAATATTGGTGCAAACCAAGTTTATCTACAAACACCCCAAGGAGTTAATGCCGAACAAGTTTATTATACTCATTTTACAGGATCTGTAGCGCTTTGGTTTGGAACAGAATTAATTGTAAAGTATTCACCGGTTACTAAATTAAAAAGTGGAAATTATCAAGTTTACGGTTATGGATTAAAACACAATATCGATCAATATTTTAAGTATTTAACTCAAAAGAAAATCAATATGTCTGGTTTGATTTGTTTTTCAAATGAGAACATTAGTTTCGATTTTATACCACCAGTTTCCAATAATGGTTTGGAATTAGGAATCAATGAAATAAATGGACTTGTTGACACTTGGCAATTTCAATTCAATGTTTCAAAAGAATTTAAAAGGTTTGAAATTATGGGAGGGATAATTGCTAACAAGAGCGATATAAAATATAAATTTATTGGTGATGTACCTGCTGGTCAAGCAATTCCATTTCAATATATTTTTAATGAAAAGATTAAAGATATTTACAAAACTAAAACTAACTTTTTAGGAGAAGTTTCCTGTAGATATAAAATTAAAAAAGTGTTTTTACAATCGACTTTTGCATTTGGTAAATTTGTAAATTCAAATTTTGCAGTTCAATACGAATTTTAATAAATATAAAACAATAAAAATGAAAGTTACAATAGTAGGAGCAGGAAATGTGGGAGCATCTTGTGCAGACGCAATTTCATATAGAGGAATTGCAAGTGAAGTAGTATTATTAGACATTAAAGAAGGTTTTGCTGAAGGTAAAGCCATGGATATCATGCAATGTGCTACTAATACAGGTTTTAATACTAGAGTTTCCGGAGTTACAAATGATTACTCAAAAACAGCTAACAGTGATGTAGTAGTTATTACTTCAGGAATTCCAAGAAAGCCTGGAATGACTCGTGAAGAGTTAATTGGTATTAATGCTGGAATTGTAAAAACAGTAGTTGAAAACGTATTAAAATTTTCACCAAATACAATTGTGGTTGTAGTTTCAAACCCTATGGACACAATGACTTACTTAGCTTTAAAAGCTACAGGTTTACCAAAGAATAGAATAATTGGAATGGGAGGAGCTTTAGATAGTTCTCGTTTTAGATATTATTTAGCAGATGCTTTAGCTACACCTTCAAATGATATATCTGCAATGGTAATTGGTGGTCATGGAGACACTACAATGATTCCATTAACAAGATTGGCTTCTTATAATGGTATTCCAGTTTCTGAGTTTTTATCTACTGAGGAATTAGAAAAAGTAGCTGCTGCGACGATGGTTGGAGGAGCAACATTGACTGGGCTTTTAGGAACTTCTGCGTGGTATGCGCCAGGAGCTTCTGTTGCCTATTTAGTAGATTCTATTTTAAATAATCAAAGAAAAATGATCGCATGTTCCGTATTTTTAGAAGGAGAATATGGTCAAAATGATATCTGTATTGGGGTTCCATGTATCATTGGAAAAAATGGTGTTGAACAAATCCTGGAAATTAAATTAAATGATGCCGAAAAAGCATTATTTGCTAAAAGTGCAGATGCCGTTCGTAACATGAATGCCGATTTAAAATCTGTTTTAGCATAAATAATAAATCAACTTTTAAAGAAGGCTGCATAATGCGGTCTTTTTTTTGATATTAATCAATAAATAAATTGGTTAATCTCTAGGAGAATTATATATTTGTCAGCTAAAAAATAATGAGAGTAGATAAAGGAGTTATATTTTATTTCAAATAGTTACAACTTTATTTGTTTTTAACAATTTTACAAATAATAATAAAATAAAAATTAATTAACTATAGTAATAATGCAGAATAGAGGACTTATTAAATTTTTCGCAATTTTATTTGCATTGGTGAGTATTTACCAACTTTCATTCACTTTTGTTTCTCATAAAATAGAAAGTGAT
>CALPLL020000178.1 GCA_943324395.2 Rhizobium sp. Q54 | reverse complement strand
TTTAATGGTGCTGATGCCTATGTTATTAAAAATGGAAAAACTACTCTCTACTTTGATGTAACCTCAGGATTAAAATTGGGTAAAGCTGTAGTTCAAGAAGCTAACGGTCAAAAAATGACTCAAATAACAAACTACGGAGACTATAAAGAAGTGAAAGGAATTAAAGTCCCTTATAAAGTTTCATTGTCTTTTGGGCCTCAAGAAATTGAATTCAAAACATCTGATGTTAAAATCAATGAAGGTGTTTCTGATGCTGATTTCCAATAATAAATTAAAGTAAATTACTTTTAAAAGGCTATCTGAAAAGGTAGCCTTTTTATTTTTTAGAAGATAAATAAACTCCTATTAAAATAATAAATGCCCCTAAAAACTGAATTGGCGTTAGCATTTCATTATCTAATAATCCCCAAAAGAAAGCAATAATTGGAATTAAATAGGTTACAGAAGTGGCAAAAACCGGAGAGGAGATTTGAATTAATTTAAAGAAAATAATATTTGCAATACCAGTTCCAAGAACCCCTAATAATAAAATAAAAAAGATAGCATGTTGTGTTTTTTCAAATGCAATAGTTTCTTCAATTCCTGAAAATGATACTATTAAAAGTGCAGGCAAAATCATAACTGCAAAATTTCCTGTGGTAATAGAAAGTGGCGATAAATCGGATAAATGTTTTTTAATCAAATTGACATTAACAGCATAACAAATAGATGCTATAATAACGAATATTGAAAAATAATAATTTTGTTCCGGATGATGAATCGCGCCATTAAAAACCAATAAAACGCTTCCTAAAAAACCAATAATTACACCATAAATTTGAGTTCGTTTAAAAGTCAACCCAAAAGACAAAGCTCCTAAAATTAAAGTATTCAATGGAGTTAAAGAATTTAAAATTGCACTTATAGAACTGTCTATTCTAGTTTCGGCAATTGAAAATAAAAAAGCGGGAATAAAAGTGCCAAAAAGTGCTGTTAAAGCAATGTATTTCCATTTTTGTTTTGGAATACTCTTTAAAGAATTAAATCCTATTGAAAGTAGAAATAATCCTGCGAAAATTATTCTAAAAGCCCCTAATTGATAGGGTGTTAAGCCAACAAGCCCTCTCTTTATAAGAATAAATGAACTTCCCCAAATTAGGGCTAATACCAACAAAAAAAACCATTTGGTTTGCCTCGAATTCATAGTGGTAATTTATTGTGCAAATTTGTAATAATTTTATGAATATCACCTTTCTTTTTTAGTTATTTTTGTAATGTAAATCCAATATGTTTTTTGGATATAATCCTTATAAAATTAAAATTATGCGTTTTACTCCCTCATTAATAGTAATTACTTTATCAGGTTTATTGTTTACTAGTTGTAATAAAACAGCTACACCACAAACAAAAATAACTATAGAAACAACTGCAAAATCGAACTCAATTGTCACTAATGCAAATCCAAAAAAGGCGACTTTTAATATTGAAGGAATGACCTGTGCAATTGGATGTGCAAAAACAATTCAAGAGAAACTAGCTTCTATGAATGGGGTTAAGAGTGCAACAGTTGATTTTGAAAAGAAATTTGCCACAGTAGAATTTGACGCATCAAAACAAACGCCGGAACTTTTATTAAAAGCGGTTCAAGAAACTGGAGACGGTAAAACTTATGTGGTTTCAAATATGAAATCGGAACCCTTGAAAAAATAATTTATTTCGCTTTTAGTTTTTCTAAAACGCCATTTTCAATTTTTTCTTTGACTTTTACAACCTCGTCTGAATTGTCGTTTGGAACTGTCATTGACAAAACGTAATGGGCAATTTTCCAAGTATTTCCTTCTCTGATTAATACTCCTGATCCTCTACATATTTTCATGTGGGTGTCTAATAATTCATCGAACCAAGCGGTATTTTGTGTTTTATCAAAATAAATGTTTCTCTGCAAAGACTTAAAATTCCATGCCTTACCTTTGTCAAAATATGGTTTTGAAAAAGCCTTAAACGCATCTATTTGCCAGTTCTCGGTTGCGTCGGTTCCAATAAAAACGCCATTGGAAGTCATATAGGAAAAGTAATTGTCAAACTCAGCATTTGCAGCAGCTTTATGCCAAGAATCAAGTGTAGAATTGATCTTTTTTTTATCACTAGCTGTGTTTTGTGAAAATGATTTTGATCCCAAAAGCAAGATGCAAAATAAAACTAACGCTTTTTTCATGATTTTTCAGATTAAATTAATAATTCAAATATAATGGCTATTTACTTAATATTAACTTATTATCTCATTAATTTATTTTTATATAATTATTAAATCCCTTAAATTTGTTTCCCTTAAATAATCAAAATGCTAAAAAAATACTTCTATATAATTTTACTAATTGGATCAATTGCAAACGCTCAGGTAAAAATTTTATTTGATGCAACGAAAGTCCAAATGGCTGGAAGTGCTGACTGGGTTATAGACGCCGACGTCCATAATCTATATACAAATAATACCTTGACCACAACTGGTACTGAGTCGAATCCACAACGAACGCCTACCCCGGCTCAGTCCACAATAACAGCTTCTACTCCCGAAACTTACTGGAATGGGGCTTTGTCTCATTGGGCTATTGATTGCGCTAGACAAGGTTACACCGTTGAAACTTTACCTTGGAATGGCCGAATAACATATGGTGACGCTACAAATACCCAAGACCTTAGTAATTACAAAGTTTTTATTGTTGACGAACCAAATATATTATTCACAGCAACTGAAAAAAACGCTATTGTGAATTTTGTGAAATTCGGTGGTGGATTAATGATGATTGCCGATCATACTATTTCTGATCGTAATAATGATGGCTCTGATTCCTTAATGATATGGAACGATTTAATGACGTCCAACACGGTTCAAAATAACCCATTCGGAATTTCATTTGACGTAGCTGATATTAGTCAAACTACAACATCAGTAGCCAATTTACCGACAAATCAAATTTTACATGGACCGCCAGCACCTACAACATGCACCGTTTGCGGAAATGTTACGCAAGCAAAATGGTCAAATGGAACTACAATGACTTTAAATACATCCGCCAATTCATCTGCTACGGGTTTAATTTATAAATCAGGTTCAAATACCACGGGAACTACAAATGTGATGTGTGCTTCGGCAACTTATCAAGCTGGAAAAGTGGTTGCTGTAGGTGATAGTTCTATCCCAGATGATGGAACAGGAGATCCTAATGATACACTTTATGATGGTTATATTACTGATGCCGCAGGAAATCATCAAAAATTTTTAATGAATGCGACAATCTGGCTGGCTACCAATTCAACTATGAAAAACGATGATTTTGAAACTTCATTATTATCATTGAGAATAGCTCCAAATCCGATTGCTAACAAAGAACTAAAATTGTATTTCAATAATTCTACTAATTTAAAATCGGAATTTACAATTTATGATGCTACTGGAAGACTTGTGAAACAATTCCATTTAATAGAATCAAATTGGCAAAATGGATTTCAATCATTAGATTGTCAAGAACTTAATTCAGGGCTTTATTTTGGTAAATTCCAAACAGGCGCTACCTCTAAAACCATTTCTTTCAGTGTTTTAAATTAGATTAAAAAAAAATACTTAACATTAATTAAACCTTTTTTTCTTAAATTAGTCTTAAATCAAACAACAATTTAATTGTGTATGATGAGATTTCAATTTAAGCATTTTCCAATTTCTATTGGAACCCCGGTTTTAATTTTATTATTTGGAATAGGATTTATGAATTCCGCATATTCCCAAGTAAAATCGATAATTTTAGGTCGTCCTACGAATACTTCGGTAACTGCAAGTATTTTATTTGACCAAAACGTGCAATATTATTTGCAATACGGCACGACTTCTGGAAATTATCCTCAGTCAACTGTTACTTTATCCAACGTTTTGAATGTTCCCGATGAAGTAGATTTAACTGGCTTGTCAGCAAATACTAAATACTATTATAAATTACAATATAAATTAGTTGGAGCAACCGCTTTTACTAGTTCTCCCGAATATAGTTTTACAACCCAACGTGCACCTGGAAGTTCTTTCACTTTTACCGTAGAATCAGATGAACATTTGTATGACATAAAAGGAAATCGTAGCATGTATCAGGTTTGTTTGGCAAATCAAGCTTTAGACAATCCGGATTTTATGCTTTCATTAGGTGATATTTTTGGTGACGATCATACCCCGTTAACCACTACAAGCGCCGATATGGATGCTTTACACAAAGATTACCGACAGTACTTAGGTCAGATTTGTCA
>CALPLL020000177.1 GCA_943324395.2 Rhizobium sp. Q54 | reverse complement strand
GAATCCATCAACAGATGGGGCTGTTCCATAAATTACATTTTGTGTAATTGTAGAGGTTGGAAAAAGTGAATTGGTATACCGATATCGTTGAGAAAATCCCAAAATGGGGATAATTAGCATTGATATTATAAAGATTTTTAATTTCATTTGAATCCTATTTATAAATTCAAATATACTAAATTTTAAAAAACTGCAAATGTTAAAGTTTTTCCTTCAAGTATTTGGCGGTAATTGATTCTTTATTTTTTACAATTTCTTCAGGTGTTCCAAAAGCTAAAATTCGACCACCTAATTCTCCTCCTTCAGGGCCTAAATCAATAATATGGTCAGCACATTTTATTAAATCTAAATTGTGCTCAATCACAATGATTGAGTGACCTTTTTCAATTAATGCATCAAATGAAGTAAGTAATTTTTTGATATCATGAAAATGTAAACCTGTAGTAGGTTCATCAAAAACAAATAGTGCTTTGTCTTTAGTATTTTCTTTAACAAGAAAAGAGGCTAATTTAATTCGCTGTGCCTCACCACCAGAAAGCGTTGATGAAGATTGGCCTAATTGAACATATCCCAAACCTACATCTTGAAGTGGTTGTAACTTTTGAACTATTTTAGTACAATTTGTTTTTTTGAAAAACTCCAAAGAGTCATCAACCGTCATTGTTAAGATATTGTCTATATTTTTTCCTTCAAAAGCAACTTCAAGTACTTCCTTTTTGAATCTTTTTCCTTTACAGGCATCGCATGGAAGCTGTACATCTGCCATGAAAACCATTTCCACATTAATTGCACCTTCGCCTTTGCAGGTTTCGCAACGTCCGCCATCAACATTGAATGAAAAATGTTTGGGTTGGTAACCTCGAATTTTCGATAATTTTTCTTTAGCAAATAAATCTCTGATGTCATCATATGCTTTTATATAAGTCACAGGATTGGATCGAGAACTTCTGCCAATTGGATTTTGATCTACATATTCAATGTGTCTAATCTTGTGATAATACCCTTGCATGTCAGTAAATTGTCCCGCTTTATCACCTATCCCATCTAATTTTTTTTGCATCGCAGGAAAGAGAATTTTCTTCACTAGAGTACTTTTTCCACTTCCAGAAACTCCTGTAATTACAGTTAGAACTTCAAGAGGAAATTTTACAGTTACATTCTGTAAATTATTTTCACGAGCACCAATAATTTCTATATATGAAGTCCATTTTCTTCGGTTTTTAGGCACTTCAATTTTTAAATTTCCATTTAAATAGTTAGCTGTTAAAGTGCTCTCTTTTAGAATTTCTTCAAATGTACCTTGAGCTACTAATTCGCCACCATGGGTTCCGGCTTCAGGACCTATATCGATTATCATATCAGCGGCTTTCATGATGTCTTCATCGTGCTCAACAATAATAACGGTGTTACCCAAATCTCGGAGTGAAAGCAACACTTTTATTAATCTTTCGGTGTCTTTTGGATGTAATCCAATACTTGGTTCGTCTAAAATATACATCGAACCAACTAAGCTACTCCCTAACGAAGTTGCGAGATTAATTCTTTGTGATTCTCCACCCGAAAGTGAGGCAGAATTTCTATTTAAGGTTAAATAATCTAGCCCAACATCCACTAAAAACTTCAATCTACTATTGATTTCAACCAATAGTCGTTTGGCCACTTTTTGATCAAAATCAGATACTTCTAATACTTCAAAAAAGGCAACCAATTTCTTAATTGATAGTTGAACCAAATCTGAAATGGTTTTTCCACCAATTTTAATATAAGATGCTTCAATTCTAAGTCTATTTCCCTTGCAACTTTGGCATTTTGTTTTACCACGATACCTAGAGAGCATTACTCGATTTTGAATTTTGTAATTTTTTTCTTCTAATTCTTTAAAGAAATTGTTTAATCCAGTAAAGTAAGAATTTCCCTCCCAAAGCAAAGCTTTATTTATTTCAGATAGTTCAAAATAGGGCTTGTGAATTGGAAAATCGAATTTATAAGCATTGTTAACCAATTCATCTCGGTACCAACTCATACTTTCTCCTCGCCACGCGTAAACAGCGTTTTCATAAATTGAAAGTGCAGTATTTGGAATTACTAATTCTTCATCAATACCAATTACACTTCCGTAGCCTTCGCAAATGGGACATGCGCCGTAAGGATTGTTAAAACTGAACAAATGAACATTGGGTTCCAAAAATGAAATTCCATCCAAGTCAAAATTATTGCTGTAACTTATTCTTTTATAGGTAGTTACTTCTTGTAAATAGCACTTGCCTTTACCCTCGTAAAATGCGGTTTGAACCGCGTCCGCAAGACGGTTGTAAAAATCTTCTTCGTCTTGAATTACAATTCGGTCAATTATTAGTAAAACTTCCTTTTTAGCTAGTGATTTAGATTCCAGTTGATCCAAACGAACCATTTCATTATCAACTAATATTCTAGAAAATCCAATTTTTAATAGCGCCGACAACTTGTCTTCTAATTTCCTTCCCTTTTCTAAATGAATAGGCGCAAGAAGCAACCATTTACTATCAGTTTCAAAAGTTTTAATTTCATTTATTACATCAGAAACTGAA
Organism: Rhizobium sp. Q54; assembly: GCA_943324395.2. Taxonomy (GTDB): domain Bacteria; phylum Bacteroidota; class Bacteroidia; order Flavobacteriales; family Flavobacteriaceae; genus Flavobacterium. The sequence goes on along the minus strand of CALPLL020000177.1, from coordinate 1,785 downwards.
TCTCGTTTAACCTCTTTTCCAGAAATAGGGGAGTAAGTTTTACCAATTCTAGCATACAATAATTTCAAATAATCATATATTTCGGTAGAAGTTCCAACTGTTGAACGCGCATTAGTGGTATTTACTTTCTGTTCAATCGCTATTGCTGGAGCTATGCCTTTAATGTATTCAACTTTAGGTTTATCTAATCTCCCTAAGAATTGACGTGCATAAGAAGATAAACTTTCAACGTACCGACGCTGACCTTCAGCATACAAAGTGTCAAAAGCCAAACTTGATTTCCCAGAACCAGATAATCCAGTAATGACCACAAGTTTATTGCGAGGAATAGCTACATCAAGGTTTTTCAAGTTGTGAACTTGAGCACCTTTAATAATAATATTTTTTTTGGGTTCTAGTTTTGAAATATCAGTTTTAACCATGGTTAATTTTAATGACTGCAAAGATAAATAAATATAACTACACAAACTTCTATCAAAAGTTAAACTATTAATTCGATATAATTTTTAGATACTATTTATTGAAATGTTATAATACTATTATTTATTTTATGGTATTCATTTTTATTGATTTTGCTTTTTTTGTCATTTTTTTAATCTTTTTCTATTTTTGTTAAACAAAAATTATACGAAAACGAAATAGTAAAACTTTACATTACCTCAACAAACTAATTACTTTAGACTTTAAATATAATTAATTTAATCACTTTAAACTATTGTAAATACTCATTTTGTATGCGTTTTTAATTATTTATTTTTTGTATAGTTTTTATATAGTACCATTTAAATCAATTTAAATAGATCTCTAGTAAATTTGGATATTAACTTTTTAAACTATAATTATGAAAAAAATTACTTTATTGATTTTCCTTTTAGTTTCGGCTTTAGGATTTTCTCAAACTCCTGTTACTTTTAAAGTCGACATGACAAACTATGTTGGTTTAACTGCTACTGATGTTGTTTATGTGTCTGGAACATTTAATGGTTGGTCAGCTAACTCAAATCCTTTAACTAGAGAAGGAACCACAAACATTTGGTCTGCAGTTTTATCAATTCCTCCTGGAAATATAGAATATAAATTCCAAATTAATAGTTGGGCTTCTCAGGAAAATTTAATTTCTGGTACATCTTGTACTCTTACCACTAGTGGTTTTACCAATAGATTTTTAGTGGTAGGATCGACTGCTATGACAGTTCCAACTGTTTGTTGGCAATCTTGTAGTTCATGTAATTCAACTCCTCAAAACACCAATGTAACATTTAAAGTTGACATGTCAAATTATGTAGGCTTAGTTGCAACTGATGTTGTTTATGTGGCTGGAACATTTAATGGTTGGTCTGGAAATGCAAATCCATTAACTAGAGAAGGAACTACCAACATTTGGTCTGCAGTACTGCCTATTGCTCCGTCTACAATTGAATATAAATTTGAAATTAATAACTGGGCAGCTGATGAAGCACTTACAGCTGGATCATCTTGTACGGTTACAGCCAGTGGCTTTACTAATCGAACTTTAGTTGTTGGATCTACTGCTATTGTAAATCCTGTTGTTTGTTGGGCTTCTTGTGCTGCTTGTGTAACTAATCCAGTTATTGCTCCATCACTTCCTATAGATTTTGAATCTACAACAGTAACGTATGCTTTTACTGATTTTGATGGTGGTGCAGGTTCTAAAATTGCTAATCCAAACTCAGGTGGAATTAATACATCAGCTAATGTTGGTAGAGTAGTTAAAAATGCCGGTCAAACATGGGGAGGAACTTCTATGATGTTAGCATCTCCTAT
>CALPLL020000176.1 GCA_943324395.2 Rhizobium sp. Q54 | reverse complement strand
TAAGTTTAGCATTTGTTGCTGTTTTAGCAACTGTTTCTTGTAAAAAAGCTGAAGAAGCTCCAGTAGAAGCTCCTGCTGTTGAAGCTCCTGCTGTTGACACTACTGCTGCTGATACTACTGCTGCTGCTGCTGATACTACAGCTGCTCCAGCTGCTGAAGCTCCAGCTGCAAAATAATTAGAAACACTCTAAGAATTTGAAAAGCCACGCAATGCGTGGCTTTTTTTTATCTATATATTTATAATTGTTATTCTGGAAAAACAACTTCGTTTAAAGTGAAGTCTAGAATTTCAGCTTTATGAGTGTAATTCTGGATTTCTTTAATTCCTTTTTCCAATAATAATTCCGTATTGTATTTTCTACTCGTTGCAAAATGAGTTTGTTCAAGTATAATTTTAAAAAAGTATTTTCCACCAGCTGATTTTACTTTTTCAAAAACGACAGTATCAATTGCATTTTTAAAATACTCAATTCCTTCCTCGCATTCAAATTTGAGTTCGTACCGAAAACTGGTAAATATTGCCTTTCCCTTTCTAGAAGTAAAAACAAATTTATAATATTCGTCAAATCGTTTACTAATTACAAAAGCACCCATTTAATTTTAGATAGAAGATTTTAGGTTTTAGATTTCGGCTTAATGGACCATGGGTTAATTTTATTAAAATAAAAAAGCTCCAAACCTTAAGTTTGAAGCTTTTTAGTACTCAGAGCGGGACTTGAACCCGCACGAACATTGCTGTTCACTGGATTTTAAGTCCAGCGTGTCTACCAATTTCACCATCCGAGCATTAACTTTTAAATGTTGTATGCTAATTTTTAAAAAAAATTAATTAAATACAGCACCATCCGAGCATTAACTTTTAAATATTGTATTCTTATTTTAAAAAAAATAATAAATACAACACCATTCGAGCATTTATGATGTTTGAGCGAAAAACGGGGCTCGAACCCGCGACCTCGACCTTGGCAAGGTCGCGCTCTACCAACTGAGCTATTTTCGCATTTCAATTTTTACAAAGAGCTGCTAACTTGTTCTGTATTAACGCACCTAACTTTTATTTACAAAGCCGTTTATTGAACTTGTTTGCGGAGGCAAATTTAATACAATTATTCAATTACACAAGCCTTTTTTTTAAAAAAATAAACCGCTTTAATTAAACTTCTGATAACGTTATCTTTAAACTAAAAATATATTATTTTTTAGTCAACATCCTTTTAATTTCATTCAGTTTCATCATCGCCTCAATAGGAGTTAACGTATTTATATCTAAATTTAAAATCTCCTCCTTTATTTCTTCTAATAATGGATCGTCTAGGTTAAAAAAACTCATTTGCATTTCTTCCTTTTCTGATTTTATTCCTGCTAGAGCGTCTCCCGAATGGTCTTTTTCAAGTTTCTTAAGTAATTTTTGCGCTTTCAAAATTACTGTTTGTGGCATCCCAGCCATTTTAGCCACATGAATTCCAAAACTATGCGCACTTCCTCCTTTTACTAATTTTCTAATAAATAGAACCGTATCTTTTAATTCTTTAACAGAAACATTATAATTTTGAATTCGAGGCAACAAATCGCTCATCTCATTCAATTCATGATAATGTGTTGCAAAAAGTGTTTTTGGTTTTGATGGATGTTCGTGTAAAAATTCAGCGATTGCCCATGCAATAGAAATTCCATCGTAGGTGCTGGTTCCTCTTCCGATTTCATCTAACAAAATCAAACTTCTATCTGATAAATTATTTAATATCGATGCAGTTTCATTCATTTCTACCATAAAAGTAGATTCTCCCATCGAGATATTATCGGAAGCTCCTACCCTAGTAAAAATCTTGTCGATAATTCCCATTCTTACTTGGTCTGCAGGTACAAAACTTCCCATTTGAGCCAACAAAACAATCAAAGCAGTTTGACGTAAAATCGCGGATTTTCCGGACATATTTGGCCCAGTAATCATAATTAATTGCTGGGTTTCTCGATCTAAATAAACATCGTTAGCAATATAAGGAGTCCCAACGGGCAACTGCTTTTCTATTACTGGATGGCGACCATTTTTTATATCCAATTCATAAGTTTCGTCCAGATCAGGGCAAACATATTTATTTTCGATAGCTAATTGAGCAAAAGAAGTCAAGCAATCCAACTGCGCTACTAAATTGGCGTTCAACTGTACTTGCTTTATATAAGTAGATATCCAAGCAACCAATTGCTCAAATAATTCCGATTCCAACTTATGTATTTTCTCTTCTGCACCTAGAATTTTAGTTTCATATTCTTTTAATTCTTCTGTAATGTAACGCTCTGCATTTACTAATGTTTGTTTGCGAATCCAATCGGCTGGTACTTTATCTTTATGAGTATTTCTAACTTCAATATAATATCCAAAAACATTATTAAACGAGATTTTCAACGATGAAATTCCCGTATTTTCTGATTCTCGTTTTTCAATTCCTTCTAAAAAATCTTTTCCAGAGGTAGAAATAGCTCTTAATTCATCTAATTCTGTATTCACCCCTTTTGCAATTGCGTTTCCTTTTGTAATAGCAACGGGCGCATCTTGATTTAAAGTTGTTTTGATTTTCTCACGCAGCAACTCACAATCGTGTAATTTATCACCAATTACCTTAACCGCTTCTTGCGAACTTTCCAATGCTATTTTCTTAATTGGAATAATTGCATCTAATGATTCCTTTAAATATACTACTTCTCTAGGAGAAACTTTTCCAGTTGCAATTTTAGAAATCAATCGTTCCAAGTCAGAAATTTGCTTGATTTGGTGTTGAATTTCCTTTAAAATAATTTGATTGTCTTTCAAATACGAAACTACTTCATGTCGACTTTTAATTTTATTGATGTCTTTTAACGGTAATGCCAACCAACGTTTTAATAGCCTTCCCCCCATTGGCGAAAGCGTTCTATCGATAACATCCAATAAAGTTACAGCATTTGGATTGTAACTATGATACAATTCTAAATTTCTAATGGTAAAGCGATCCATCCATACATAGGCATCTTCTGCAATGCGCTGAATAGAAGAAATATGTTGTAATTTATTGTGTTGTGTTTCTGAAAGATAATATAAAATAGCACCAGAAGCGATGATTCCTTCGGATAATTCTTCAATTCCAAAACCTTTTAAAGAAACAGTTTGAAAATGATTAGTAAGTGTCTCCAATGCGTAATCTTCCTTAAAAACCCAATCTTCTAAATAAAAATTATGGTATTCTTCACCAAATATTTCTTTAAAATCGTTTTTATTGTTTTTTGGGATTAAGACTTCGCTTGGATTAAAATTTTGTAATAATTTATCAATGTAATCTTCTGTACCTTGGGCAGTTAAAAATTCACCAGTAGAAACATCTAAAAAAGAAATTCCAATTGATTTTTTTCCAAAATAAATGGATGCCAAAAAATTATTCGTTTTAGAATGCAAAACCTCATCATTCATTGAAACTCCGGGAGTAACCAATTCAGTAACGCCTCTTTTGACAATAGTTTTAGTCATTTTAGGGTCTTCTAGTTGGTCACAAATAGCAACTCTAAGACCTGCTTTAACTAATTTAGGCAAATAGGTATTTATAGAATGGTGAGGGAATCCTGCCAAAGCAGTTTCAGTTTCTGAACCAGCTCCTCTTTTAGTAAGTGTAATTCCAAGTATTTTTGACGCACGAACAGCGTCTTCGCCAAAAGTTTCATAAAAATCGCCCACACGAAACAGCAAACAAGCATCAGGATATTTCCTTTTTATCTCGTTATATTGCTTCATTAACGGGGTTTCCTTAACTTCTTTTTCTTTAGCTGCCAACTTGAATTATTTAATAAATGGATGTGATTTTATAAAAGCGAATTTAATTATTTTTATACTGAAATTAGTAGTTTCGAAAATTAATTTAATTTTAAGATAATTTTATAACTAGAATTAATTTTTTTATTTAGATTTGTTCCGATAATTAAATTAAAATTACAATGAAAAAAATATTTTTATTAGCAATGCTAACAGTTTTAGGAGTTACAACTTCTAACGCTCAAGAAACAAAAAAAGCTAAAGTTCCTGCAGATGCAAAAACAGCTGCTCCAAAAGTAGAAGGTGCGGGAATGGTTTTTGAAACAGAAACTATTGATTATGGAACAATTGAGCACAATGCTGAAGGTACTCGTAAATTTGTTTTTACAAATAACGGTAACAAACCATTAATCATTACTAACACACAAGGATCTTGTGGATGTACCGTTCCAACAACTCCAAAAGAGCCAATCGCTCCAGGAGCTAAAGGTGAAATTGGTGTAAAATATGCCACTGACAGAGTTGGTGCATTTACTAAAACAGTAACTGTAACTTCAAATGCTGATGGTCAACCTACAAAAGTTTTGACAATTAAAGG
>CALPLL020000175.1 GCA_943324395.2 Rhizobium sp. Q54 | reverse complement strand
ATAAAAACGGAACAACTTTAAAAGAAGAATCAGTACGTTTAGGATATGTAACTGCCGAAGATTTTGATGCTTGGGTAAAACCTGAAGAAATGGTAGGAAGCTTAAAATAATAGTTGGCAAACAATATTTAATAAAACCTGTAATTTAATTGCAGGTTTTTTTATGGCGTAACCTCGTTTAGAATATTTCGAGGTAAAATGAAATTTTGTAGTAAACTCGGTCGGGCTTTACGCTACAATCTTCGCTAAAAAGCGAAGGATTTTCACTGCAATCCCTTACGCAAAAATTAGAGTAACCTTCTCGCCTTTTCTAAATCTTCAGGAGTATCAATTCCAATTCCAACATGATTGGTTTCAACCATCTTAATTCGCTTACCAAATTCTAAATATCTCAATTGCTCTAATTTTTCAGAAGCCTCAAGAGATTTCATCGGTAAACTGTAAAAATCCAATAACGCTTTTTTTCTAAACGCATAAATTCCAATGTGTTGTAGGTACCTAACTCCTACATTTTTTTCTCTTGGATAAGGAATTACTGACCTTGAAAAATACAATGCAAATCCACTTTGATCCACTACTACTTTTACATTATTAGGATTTTCAATATCTTGAATAGCAGTAATTTCTCGCATTAATGAAGCTAAGTCAACTTCTCCCTTATCATCATTTTTATAAACTTGAATTAGTTTTGCAAGAGAATCTTCATCAATAAAAGGTTCGTCTCCTTGAATATTAATTACAATATCAACATCCAAATTTGAAACCGCTTCTGCAATTCTATCACTCCCCGATTCGTGTTCTTTAATACTCATAATGGCTTTTCCACCTTGAGAAACAATTTCATTGAAAATCAAATCAGAATCGGTTACAACAAAAACATCGTCAAATAAATTCGTATTTATGGCCGATTCATAAGTTCTGGCAATAACCGTTTTACCTCCTAAATCTTGCATTAATTTAGCTGGAAATCTTGTCGATGCGAATCTTGCGGGAATAACTGCTATTACTTTCATGTTTTACTTTTGAAATACAAACTTACAAATGATTTTATAATTCTAACTATTCTTCAAAATTTTCGTCTTTAAAACCTATTAAATAAAGTTTATCTTTTGCTCTTGTAATTGCTGTATAAAGCCATCGAATATAATCTTTATCTATGCCGTTTGGCAAATAGGGTTGCTCAATAAACACCGTATTCCACTGCCCTCCTTGTGATTTATGACAAGTAATTGCATAGGAAAATTTCACCTGAAGCGCATTGAAAAACTCATTTTCTTTTACCTTTTGAAACTTTTTATATTTTGTTTCTCCTTCGTAATCCAATAGCACTTCTTGGTACAATCTATTGGATTCTTCGTAGGTTAGTGATGGTGATTCGCTATTTATTGTATCCAATAATAAAACAGTTTCCAACGGAATTTGATCGGGATAATCGACCATTCTGATTTTTACTTTGGCAAATTTAAATCCGTACAATTCCAAAATCGAGAATATTTCTAATACTTCAATAATATCACCATTGGCAATAAATCCAGCTTCATCAGAGTCTTTAAGCCAGAAATAATTGTTTTTTACAACCATTAAAAAATCACCTGTAGACAATTCGCTTTCCTTATCCAATATTCTAGTTCGAATTTGTTCATTATATTGATTGGCTCTTTTATTGGAACGAACAATAAACGCGGTGTCTTCAATACTATAATTGCTATAGGCAGAATTGATTGCGTCTTGAATATCGTATCCATCAGTTAAGCGAATTATATCTTTGAAACCTTTTAAATTGAATTTAAAACTCTCGTATAATTCTTCCTTCAAAACATCACGAAGTTCAGTTGCATTGAACAAGATTCCCGATTTTTCTTCCTGACGCATTACTTCATCAAACTCAATGTGCTTAATTTCTTTTTGATAATGCATTCCCAAAGTATCAATATTCAAAGCCGGAGAAATATCAAGATTTACAGGAGGTAATTGAGCGGTGTCTCCCAGCAATATCATTTTACAGTTTTCACCCGAATAGATATAAGAAATCAAATCGTCAAGCAACGAACCATTATCAAACGCATTACTATCGGAGTTTGAATCGGATATCATCGACGCTTCATCTACAATGAAAAATGTGTTTTTATGTTTGTTTTGTTGCATCGTAAAGCTAACCCCACCAGCAACTTTTTTAGGAAAATATATTTTTTTATGAATCGTATAAGCCGGTTTGTGGGAATAATTTGCTATCACTTTTGTAGCACGGCCAGTTGGAGCTAAAAGAACATATTTCTTATTTATTTCAGATAAATTATTTACAATTGTTGAAATTACAGTTGTTTTTCCAGTACCGGCATAACCTTTCAAAACAAAAATTTCGTTGTTATCAATATTGGTACAAAATTCAGCAATCTGTTGAAAAAAAAGATCCTGTTTAATCGTTGGAGTAAACGGAAATTGTTTTTTCAAAAGGGAATAAAAAAAGCTAGAATTCATACCATTATATTTCTACGCAAATTACGTAAAGTTTTCCTGAGATTTTTCTTATTTGATTCAAATAATAATTTAATACGTCAGTTTATTTGTAAGAAATTGTACTAAAAAATTATAGTCGTTTAAAAAAATTGTAAGTTTGCGTTAATCATTAAGTTGATAATTCAATGAGCACTAATATAACTGACAAAAATTACAAAAAATTAAGCCTTCAAGTCACTTTGAATGGCTTTTCATTTTGTGTATTTGATACGTTAAACAATAAAATAGTTGCGCTAAAAGAAATTGAATTAAATAACTTTTCTTCATCTTCAAAAGTGGAAGATCTTTATTGGAAAGCCTTTAACGATCATCCTGAATTAAAAGAAAAATACGATGAAGTTATAGTATTACACGATAGCAACTTAGATACTTTTGTTCCTATAGCACTATTTGACGAAGAGTTTTTGGGTAGCTATTTACAATACAACACCAAGGTTTTTGAAACCGATTTTTTTGCATTTGATGCACTTCCAAATTACGAAATGAACCACGTTTTTATTCCATTTGTAAATATTAACAATTACCTTTTAGATCAATTTTCGACTTTTAATTACAAACATGTAAATACGATTTTGGTCTCTAAATTGTTAGAACTATCAAAAAACATTGATGAAAAACAAGTGTTTGTTCATTTTTCAAAAAACAAATTTGAAATAATTGTTGTTCAAAACCAAAAGTTATTGCTCTTTAATTCATTTGATTTTGTTACCAAAGAAGATTTTATTTATTATCTACTTTTCACAACAGAACAACTAAATTTAAATCCAGAAAATTTTAAAGTCCAGCTACTTGGAGTAATTTCTGAAGATTCTGATTTGTTCGAAATTGCCTATAAATATGTTAGAAATGTTTCAATATTAGATGTGTCAAATATTGAAAACAACAACGATTTATCAAAAGCTGATAATTTAAAGCATTTTATACTTTTACAATCGTGAGAATAATTTCTGGTAAATTCAAAGGACGAAGAATATTCCCTCCAAAAAACCTTCCTGTACGCCCAACAACCGATATGAGTAAAGAGGCATTATTTAATGTTTTGAACAATCATTTTAGTTTTGATAGCTTAAAAGTTTTGGATTTGTTTTCAGGAACAGGAAATATAAGTTACGAATTTGCCTCTCGAGGAAGCGAAAATATTACTTCTGTGGATGGCGATTTTGGATGTGTGAAATTTATCAAACAAGTAGCTGAAGAATACGATTTTAATATTGCAGCAATAAAAAGTGATGTTTTTAAATTCCTAGAAAAAAACTCAAATTCCTACGATATTATTTTTGCAGATCCTCCTTATGCTTTAGATCAAAAGGTATTTGAGAGTCTAGTTTTACTGGTTTTTAAACAAAATTTACTCGATAATGAAGGGATGATGATTATTGAACATTCTAAATATACCAATCTCGATCACCTAACTCATTTTTCATTTAAAAAGAGTTATGGAGGCTCCATTTTCAGTTTCTTCGAAATAAATCCATCTGAAAAATAATTTACCAAAATTTAAATTCTGTGTAATATTTACTATATTTGATTCAATTAGTAACGACTAAAACCAATTAAATTATGAGAATTACTACTATTATTATTCGAACTCTTGTAGGACTTTTGATGCTTTTTGCTTCACTAAATTATTTCTTTCACTTTGCAGAAGAACCAGCATTTACTGGCCAAATGAAAGTATTTTCAGATGGTATTGCAGCTTCTGGCTATTTAATGCCATTGGCAAAAATTTTAGAATTATTATGTGGTTTGTCTTTTGTAACTGGCAAATTCACAAAATTATTTGGAATAGTTTTATTACCCATAACTGTAAACATATTTTTCATTAACGTTAATTTAATGCCTGACGGAGTAGTTATTGCAGGTGCACTTTTATTAGGTAATTTATTTGTTATTT
>CALPLL020000174.1 GCA_943324395.2 Rhizobium sp. Q54 | reverse complement strand
GATGCCAATGATACCATTACCAAAGTTACAGGAATGTACAAAGATTGGTTTTTGGATTATGCTTCCTATGTAATTTTAGAACGTGCTGTTCCTGCTATTGAAGATGGTTTTAAGCCCGTGCAACGTCGTATCATGCACTCTTTGAAGGAGTTGGATGACGGCAGATACAATAAAGTTGCCAATGTTGTAGGTCACACCATGCAATACCATCCGCACGGAGATCAAAGTATTGCCGACGCCATGGTGCAAATTGGTCAAAGAGAATTATTGATTGATTGCCAAGGAAACTGGGGGAATATTCTAACCGGAGATAGCGCAGCGGCATCTAGATATATTGAAGCACGTTTGTCAAAATTTGCTTTAGAGGTTTTGTATTCTCCAAAAATTACTGATTGGGGTGTTTCGTATGATGGTCGTCGTGCAGAACCAAATAACTTGCCTGTAAAATTCCCGCTTTTATTGGCTTCAGGAGCCGAAGGAATTGCCGTAGGTTTATCTACAAAAGTACTTCCTCATAATTTTAATGAATTAATTGACGCCTCAATAAAAATATTGAAAGGGAAACCTTTTACCATTTACCCTGATTTTCAAACCGCTGGAATTGCTGATGTAACGAATTATAATGACGGAATGCGTGGCGGAAGAGTTCGTGTTCGTGCAAAAATTAGTCAGCTAGATAAAAATACTTTGGTGATAACCCAAATTCCATTTTCTACCAATACTACTACATTAATTGATAGTATTTTGAAAGCAAATGAAAAAGGTAAAATCAAAATCAAAAAAATTGAAGACAATACCGCTGCAGAAGTTGAAATCTTAATTCATTTATTTCCAGGAGTTTCTCCAGATAAAACTATCGATGCTTTATTTGCATTCACCGCTTGCGAAACTTCTGTTTCTCCATTAGGTTGCGTTATTGAAGACAACAGTCCTTTGTTTATTGGCGTTTCTGATATGCTTAAAATTTCAACCAATAGAACGGTTGGTTTATTAAAAAGCGAACTAGAAATTCAATTAAGCGAACTAGAAGAACAATGGCATTTTGCTTCCCTTGAGCGTATTTTTATCGAACAAAAAGTGTATCGTTTAATCGAAGATGAAGATACTAAAGAAGGCGTAATTTCTGCGATTGACGAAGGTTTGAAACCACATATCAAACATCTAAAAAGAGCAGTTACGGAAGATGATATTTTGCGCTTAACAGAAATTCGAATCATGAGAATTTCGAAATTTGATAGCAACAAAGCACAAGACAAAATTGAAGCTTTAGAAGGGGACATCGAACAAGTAAAATTTGACTTAGAAAACCTAATTGATTTTGCAATTGCTTATTTCACTCGATTAAAAGAGAAATACGGAAAAGGTCGTGAACGTCAAACAGAACTCAGAATCTTTGATGATATTGAAGCTACAAAAGTAGTTTTAAGAAATACAAAATTATACGTTAACAGAGAAGAAGGATTTGTAGGAACTAGTCTTAAAAAAGACGAATACGTAGCCGATTGCTCTGATATTGATGATATTATAGTTTTTCTGGGTGATGGAAAAATGATGGTTACCAAAGTAGATTCTAAAACATTTGTTGGTAAAGACATTATTCATATTGCCATATTTGATAGAAGCGATAAACGTACCATTTACAATATGATTTATCGTGATGGTAAAAACGGGCCTTCTTACATTAAACGTTTTAATGTTTCTGGGGTTACACGTGACAAACCTTACGATTTAACCAATGAAAAACCAGGTTCGCAAGTACTTTATTTTTCATGTAATCCAAATGGAGAAGCAGAAGTGATCACCATTTTACTTCGCCAAGTGGGAAGTATTAAGAAATTAAAATTCGATATCGATTTTGCTAAATTAGCCATCAAAGGACGAACTTCTAAAGGGAATATTGTCACTAAATATCCTATCAAAAAAGTAGAACTTAAAGAAAAGGGAATCTCAACATTATTACCAAGAAAAATCTGGTTTGATGATACCGTTCAAAGATTAAATGTCGATGCTCGAGGCGAATTATTAGGTGAATTCAGGCCAAGTGATAAAATTTTAATTATCCAGCAATCGGGTAAATTAAAAGTAATCACTCCCGAATTATCTACGCATTTCGATGAAGATATGGTGGTTTTGGAAAAATGGATTCCTAAAAAGCCAATTTCTGCTATTTATTATGATGGAGAAAAAGAACGCTATTTTGTAAAACGATTCTTGGTTGAAGTAGAAAATAAGGAAGAAACTTTCATCACCGAACATCCAAATTCTCAGTTAGAAATTGTTTCTACAGATTACAGACCGGTTGCTGAATTGATTTTCAATAAAATAAAAGGAGTTCAAAAAGACAATTTAAGTGTTGATATTGAAGCTTTTATAGCTGTTAAAGGATTTAAAGCTTTAGGTAATCAATTAACAACTGACAAGGTAAAACAGGTCAACTTGCTTGAGCCATTGCCATTTGAAGCTCCTGAAGAAGTCGTTCCTGAAGAAATAGAAGTTGAAGAAGATGAAGTTGAAAATGGGGAAATTCAAGAATTTGACGATTCAAATATTCAATTAGACGAAGACGGTCAAATAACCTTATTTTAATTCTGTAGAAATACCAAATTTAACAAAAACGCATTACTAATTTTTTGCAAAATGGTCTTTTTTAAAGTAAATTTGCACAACACAACAACACAAACAAAATGATTCACTTTTTCGAAAACGAAACCAATACGGTTTTTGCTGTTCAATCGCAAAAAGACTTTTCTGCAGAAGACATTTCAAAATTAAATTGGCTTTTTGGCAACTCAAATAAAATAGAAAAATCCGTTCTAAATACAATAGGAACGGATTTTTTTATTGGCCCAAGAGCCACTATGATTACCCCTTGGAGCACTAATGCTGTTGAGATTACTCAAAATATGGGAATCTCAGGAATCATTCGAATAGAAGAATTTTTAAAAGTAAATTCCGATTTCACCGATTTTGATCCAATGCTTTCGCAAAAATACAATGAACTAAATCAAGAAATTTTTACAATCAATATTCAACCAGAAGCAATTTTGGAAATTGATGATATTGCGAGTTATAATAAAAGTGAAGGTTTGGCTTTAAGTCAAGAAGAAGTAGATTATTTAAATACTCTTTCAACTAAAATAGGAAGAAAATTAACCGATTCTGAAGTGTTTGGTTTTTCTCAAGCCAATTCAGAACACTGTCGTCACAAAATTTTCAATGGAACTTTCGTAATTGACGGAGTTGAAATGCCCACTTCCCTATTCAAATTAATTAAGAAAACATCAGCAGAAAATCCCAACGATATTGTTTCCGCTTATAAAGATAATGTTGCTTTTATAAAAGGACCAAAAGTGCAACAATTTGCACCTAAAAGTCCTGAAAAAGCAGATTTTTATGAAACTAAAGATTTTGATTCTGTGCTTTCGCTTAAAGCGGAAACACATAATTTTCCAACAACAGTTGAACCTTTTAACGGAGCGGCAACAGGATCGGGTGGAGAAATTCGTGACAGATTAGCCGGTGGTCAAGGTTCAATTCCACTTGCTGGAACGGCTGTTTACATGACTTCTTATTCTAGATTATCGGAATTGAAACCCTGGGAAAACGGAATGCCAGAAAGAAAATGGCTATACCAAACTCCAATGGATATTTTGATAAAAGCGTCAAATGGAGCTTCCGATTTTGGAAATAAATTTGGTCAACCCTTAATAACTGGTTCGATTTTAACCTTCGAACACGAAGAAAACAATCGCAAATTAGGGTACGATAAAGTGATTATGCAAGCGGGAGGAATTGGTTACGGAAAATTAGACCAAGCAATCAAGCAAAAACCAAAAGCAGGTGATAAAATCGTAATTTTAGGAGGTGATAACTACCGAATTGGAATGGGTGGAGCAGCAGTTTCATCAGCAGATACAGGCGCTTTTAGTTCTGGAATTGAATTGAACGCCATTCAACGTTCCAATCCAGAAATGCAAAAAAGAGCTGCAAATGCGATACGAGGATTAGTAGAAAGCGATCACAATCCTATCGTTTCTATCCATGATCACGGTGCTGGTGGACACTTGAATTGTCTTTCAGAATTAATTGAAGAAACGGGTGGATTAATCGATTTAGATAAATTGCCTGTTGGAGATCCAACGCTTTCTGCAAAAGAAATCATCGGAAACGAATCCCAAGAAAGAATGGGATTGGTGATTGGTCAAAATGACATTGAATTACTTCAAAAAATTGCCGATAGAGAACGCTCTCCGATGTACCAAGTTGGTGATGTTACCGACAATCACCGTTTTACATTTGAATCAAAAACTACAAGTAAAAAACCAATGGATTTTGCCTTGGAAGATTTTTTTGGAAGTTCTCCGAAAACAATCATGACCGATAAAACGGTTACTATAAATTACACCGATTTAAACTATT
>CALPLL020000173.1 GCA_943324395.2 Rhizobium sp. Q54 | reverse complement strand
GTATTTCATCCTGCCGCAATTGTGGTAATGTCGGTTGATAATTTACCATGCGAATTACCGAAAGATGCTAGCGAAGGTTTTGGAGAAATGTTTATGAAACATGTAATTCCTGCATTTTTTAATGGCGATAAAGACGGAATTCTAAAAAGAGCTAAAATGACCGAAAACGGAAAACTAACTGAAAGATTCCAATATTTACAGGATTTTGTAGATGGAAAATAGTCGGTTTCAACAGTTCAAAAATTTAGAAATCGATTTCGTTAATAAATTAATTCGACAATTATTGCGAGTTATTTTTTTATAAATGTATATTTATCAAATATTAGTATTTATTTTTATCATGAAAGTAATTTTTTATTATTAGAATTGTGATAAATGAAATACTAAAACCAATTATTTAACCAACTTTAAACCAACTTTATGAATTCAGAAAATGTTCAAACAAAATGGGGGCAGTTTATTCCCTTAGTAACCGTATTTTTCTTCTGGGGATTTGTTGCTGCCAGTAACGATATCCTTATTCCAGTATTTAAAAAAGCCTTCGATTTGACTCAAGGTCAAAGCCAATTAGTTTCATTGGCATTTTACATCGCCTACACTGTAGGATCCCTTATTTATATGGGAATTTCACTTTTAATGAAGGAAGATATTGTAAACAAAATAGGCTATAAGAATGGTCTTGCGCTAGGTTTAGGAATATCAGCTTTAGGAACATTGTTGTTTTATCCAGCTGCAAATACAGGTTCATTCACTTTAATGTTGTCTGGTTTATTCATCGTAGCCTTAGGATTTTCATTGCAGCAAACAGTTGCGAATCCTTTAGCGATAGCTATGGGTCCGATTACAACAGGTTCTCAAAGATTAACATTGGCAGGAGGAATCAATAATTTTGGAACTACAATTGGTCCATTAGTAGTAAGTTTTGCCATTTTTGGTTCTAGTGTAGCCGGTGCAGATACTGAAATGAGTATTGAAAGTGTGAAAATTCCTTATTTAGTTTTAGGATTGGCATTTTTATTAGTAGCAATATTGTTGAAGTTTTCTTCCATTCCAGATAAACCAGAAGCAGTTGTTGAGGTTGAAAATGAAGTAAATTCTTCCAGAAGTTCCGCTTTAAAATACCCTCAATTAATCATGGGGATGATCGCAATTTTTGTTTATGTAGGGGTTGAAGTTTCTACCGCTAGTAATCTTCCAGCCTATATGGAGTCTAAATTAGGGTTTCTTACACAAGATGTAGCACCTTACATTTCATTGTATTGGGCGAGTTTAATGATAGGTCGTTGGACAGGAGCTGTAGGTGCTTTCACCAATGATATGAACTTACAAAAAGTATTTAAATTCCTTGCTCCTTATTTAGCCTTTGGTGTATTTTTATTAGTAAATGCTATTGCAAAACACGACTTGACACCATTTTATGTTTATGGTTTAATCATTTTAGTTTTGATAGCTGCTGATATTTTAAGTAAAGGAAATCCAGCTAGAATGTTACTTTTATTTTCTATCTTGGGAATTGTAGCTTTAGGAATTGGAATGACAACTTCAGGCATGACAAGTGTTTACGCATTTACAAGTGTCGGTTTATTTTGTAGTACTTTATGGCCTTGTATTTTTACTTTAGCGATTAGTGGATTAGGAAAAAACACCAGTCAAGGAAGTAGTTTCTTAATCATGATGATTATGGGTGGAGGAATTGTAAGCTGGGCACAAGGGGTACTTTCTGAAAGTATTGGAATTCAAAGCAGCTATATTGTTGGGGTTTTATGCTTTGCTTATTTGGCATTTTATGCGTGGAAAGTAAGTGGAATTTTGAAAAACCAAGGCATTGATTTTGATAAACCTGTTTCGGGAGGACATTAATAAATAGCCCTAATTTATATTAAAAGGATTTGTATTTTTACAAATCCTTTTAAATTTACAACAAGTTCAAATATGAAAAATATACGTCACTTCTTCTTACTTTTTTCGGTAGTTACTTTTGCGCAAAGCAGTGATGAAATCAAGTTCAAAGAAATCTATAAATCAGCTTTAACCAATTCTAAATGTTACTCTTGGTTAGACGATTTGTCAAATAAGGTTGGTGCTCGTTTATCAGGTTCAATAGGAGCTCAAAAAGGTGTCGAATATACCAAAGCACAATTAGAAACTTTGGGTTTAGACCGAGTTTATCTTCAAGAAGTGATGGTTCCAAAATGGGTTCGTGGCGAAAAAGAAGTCGCTTACATTTTAGATAACAAATCAAAAATCACCATTCCTGTTTGTGCCCTTGGAGGTTCAATTGCAACTCCTAAAAATGGACTTACCGCTTCCGTTATTGAGGTGCATTCCATCAAGGAAATTGCAGAATTAGGCGAAGATAAAATTAAAGGTAAAATCGTATTTTTCAATCGTCCGATGCAGCCCGATAATATTGAAACGTTTACTTCCTATGGCGGTTGCGTGGATCAAAGATTTGATGGTGCAAAGGAAGCTTCAAAGTTTGGCGCAGTAGCAACAATTGTACGATCCATGAATATGAGATTGGATGATTTTCCTCATACAGGAGTTCAAAGTTATGGCGATCTTCCTAAAGACAAATACATTCCTGCAGCTGCAATTAGTACTAATGCTGCGGAATTATTGAGTAAATCGCTTAAAGCAAATCCTAATTTGAAGTTCTTTTTGAAGCAATCGTGCCAACAATTTGACGATGTTTTATCCTATAATGTCATTGGCGAAATCAAAGGAAGTGAACACCCAGAAAGAATTATGGTTGTTGGAGGTCATTTAGATTCTTGGGATTTAGCCGATGGTTCTCAGGATGATGGAGCAGGAGTAGTGCAAAGTATGGAGGTTTTAAATATTTTTAAGAATATAGGTTACAAACCTAAAAATACTTTACGCGCGGTACTATTCATGAATGAGGAAAATGGTGGTCGTGGTGGAAAGAAATACGATGAACTTTCAAAAGCCAATAACGAAAACCATATTTTTGCCTTAGAAAGTGATTCTGGAGGATTTACGCCTAGAGGATTTTCATTTGATACGGATGATGCGAATTTGGCAAAAATTCAAACATGGAAACCACTTTTCGAGCCTTATTTAATTCATAGTTTTACTAAAGGACATTCAGGTGCCGACATTGAGCCACTTACTTCGTCTAAAATAATTAAGGCTGGTTTACACCCGGATTCACAACGATATTTTGATTATCACCATGCCGCAAACGATAATTTTGATGGCGTAAATAAGCGTGAATTAGAATTAGGAGCCGCAACAATGGCTGCTTTAATGTATCTAATTGATCAAAACGGATTGCAATAAAATAAAAAAGACCTGTAAGCAATTACAGGTCTTTTTTTAATTTAGAAAGTCTTATTTAATCAATTCGAAGCTACGTTTTACAAAAGCCGTAAGTTCTTCTCCTTTTAATAAATTCTGAGATAATTTTGCCAAATCTAAAGCTTGTTTCACCAAGTTTTCTTGATTTGCAGTATCGCTAGAATTCAGAATATTGGAAGCCAATTCAGAATTGGTGTTGACTACCAAATTGTACATTTCTGGCATATTCCCCATTCCAAACATTCCGCCACCACCAGTCTGACTCATTTCTTTCATTCTACGCATAAACTCAGGTTGGGTGATAATAAATGGCGCTTCATTACTATCTAAAGCCTCCATTTGAACAGAATATTTTTGTTTTGGAACAAACCCTTCTAAGACCGTTTTTAGCTTCTCTTTTTCATCATCAGATAATTTAGAAATTGAAGTTTCTTCCTTTTTGATTAATTTATCTATTGGATCAGAATCCACACGAACAAAAGTCATCGTATTATTATCGCTTTCAATTTTTTGAATCAAATGCGAGATAATTGGCGAATCAAGTAATAAAACTTCGTAACCTTTATTTTTTGCAATCTGGATGTAACTGTGTTGCGCTTCTTTATTGGATGCATATAAAACAACAAGTTTTCCGTCTTTATCAGTTTGATTTAGAGCTAATTTTTCTTTTAATTCTTCTAAAGTAAAATAAGTATCATCAACAGTTGGATACAAAGTAAATGCACCTGCTTTTTCATAAAATTTATCTTCAGAAAGCATTCCGTATTCTAAAACGATTTTAATATCGTTCCATTTTTTCTCGAAATCTTCTCTATTTTCTGTAAACAAAGATTTCAACTTGTCGGCTACTTTTCTAGTAATATAATTTGATATTTTCTTTACCGCTCCATCAGCTTGAAGGCTAGAACGAGAAACATTTAATGGAATATCTGGAGAGTCAATTACCCCTTTTAGCATCGTTAAAAATTCTGGTACAATTCCTTCCACATTATCGGTTACATAAACCTGATTTTGATACAATTGAATTTTGTCCTTCTGAATTTGTAAATCAGAACCTAATTTTGGGAAGTATAAAATCCCAGTTAAATTAAAAGGATAATCTAC
>CALPLL020000172.1 GCA_943324395.2 Rhizobium sp. Q54 | reverse complement strand
CTAAAATGCTTTTTAAGTAGAAAACGGTTAGAATAATTCCGATCCAAAAAAGAGGATTGTTTTTATAAGATTTAGAAGTGCCCAATTTTGAAAATAAGATAATATAGAAAATATGTGCCGTTAAGAAAGAAAGTAAACCTGAGATAAAAAACCATTGGTTATAGTTTGAGAAAATCAATAAAATATCACCAATCCATGAAAAAGTTAGCGCTGATAAAAGTGTTTTTTTGGTTGAAAAGTCATCATTTAAATACACATACATAAACAATAACGGTATCAAAAAGGGCTTCAAGCAGAGCGAAAAAGTGTCATAACTCATTGAAATTAGAAATAAATTGAAAGTGGCAATTATCAAAAAGCCTTTTAAGAAAATTTCTTTTTTCATAAATTAAAGGGTTGCTGGTGCTAAGGTTGGTTTTCGAAATTCAATGAATACAAAATAGAAAGTCATCAAAAAGGAAACTATTAAATAACTTAAGACAAGGTAACTTCCAAAAGAAATAAAACTATTTAATTCAAACCAATCTCCGAAATTCAAGATTATTAAAAATCCAAATAGAAGTCTGAAAGCTTCCCAAAAAATTGAATATTTATGGGTATCCATCAATTCCGTATAACTATAAATAGTAATAAATAAGAAAGCTCCATAAATAAAGATATTTGGAAAACCAATAATAGCAATATTATTAAACAAATAACTTACTAATAATAAGGTAATAAGGGACTGAAAAACAGACCAATAAATTAATTTCTTAGAGTTTGAGGAATTGAATTTTTTAAAATTATAAACATCCTTAATCTTCTTTACTGGAAATTTCTCTTCGAAATTATCTGGTCTCCAACCTGTCGGTTTAAACCAAATAGTGAATTTATCTTTCCAGTTAGTCGCTCTCCAAGCATCGGAAATTAGCAACCCTAAATGTTGAAAATTAATCCGAATAGGATTCCAGGTTTCTGCAGGTCGTGTAATACCAAAAACTGCCGGAACAGAGTCTAACTCTTCTTGAAAAGTACCAAACATTTTATCCCAAATAATAAATATTTGAGAATGATTTTTATCCATATACTCCGGATTGATGGCGTGATGAACTCGGTGATGGGAAGGAGTAACCAAGAATTTCTCTAGGAAACCTAATTTTTTAATATAAACCGTATGATACCAAAATTGCAAAAACAATTGGAGAGGTAACGTTATGATAATCACTTTTGTTGGAACCCCCAAAAGTGCAGCTGGAATCAAAAGAAAGGTAAATAAATTAACAAAACTTGATATCGATTGTCTTAAAGCACAAGCCAAATTAAACTCCTCACTACTATGGTGAATGGCGTGTTTATTCCAGAAAAAATTGATTTGATGTGCCCATCGATGTGCCCAATATCCGTAGAAATCAATTACAATAAAGGCAATAATATAAGTTATAATGGAAGACTCTAAGTGTCCAATTCCAATTTTAGTAAGTAACCAGTCGTAAGAAATAAAAGTAATAGTTAATCCTAAAACGTCTTTAATAGAATTGGTCATTCCAGAACTAATACTAGACACACTATCCATTAAACGAACTTTTTTATTGTGTTTAAAATAACCGTAAGCCGATTCAATTACAATTAATATTAAAAAAAGAGGCATTGCTATAATTAGTATTTTTCCGTACTGCTCCATTAATTAACTATTAAATTATTAAGACAATTGACTATTTCAAAAAATAAATATAGTTAATAGTTTTAAAATAAACAATTAAACTATTTCGGCGCTCAATCCTGCTTCCAATAATTGAAGACATTGCGGCGTAAGTTCCTTTAATGAGCCCGTTTTTACTGTACATTTTCCATTGTAGTGAACTATTAAAGCACATTGTTCCGCTTGTTCTGGGGTATGGCTACAAACGCGAATTAAAGTTTCAATAACGTGATCAAAAGTATTTACATCGTCATTATACAAAACGATTTCATTGTTTAAAGAAACACTTTCTTTTAAAACTACTTTTTCTAGTACTTTTTCTCTTGTACTCATAACTTTATAAATTATGATTTTTCAACTACTAATTTATATATTTTAGGGACACCCAGTTATTTCTTTCAAACTTTTTAACGTATGTCAATCCTTTTTCAATGCAAGAAGAATCAATAAAAGGGATGTCTTCGGTATAAAAACCGCTCAATAATAAAATCCCATCTTTATTCAAACAATCAACATAAGTCTGCATGTCGTTCAATAAAATATTGCGATTTATATTGGCAATAATCAAATCGTATTTTTTTCCTTTCAATAAATCGGCATCACCTTCATAAACTGTAATGTGGTTGCAATTATTTCGTGCTGCATTTTCAATTGAGTTAAGGTAGCACCAATTATCAATATCAATAGCATCTATTGGTTGAGCACCTTTCATTTCGGCTAATATTGCTAAAATTGCCGTTCCGCAACCCATGTCTAAAGTCTTTTTTTCTGAAACTTCAGTTTCCAAAAGGTGTTGGATCATCATGTGAGTCGTTTCGTGGTGACCAGTTCCAAAGCTCATTTTAGGCTCAATTACAATATCAAATTTAGCATCAGTTTTTGGATGAAATGGTGCACGAACATGGCATATTCCATCAACTTCAATGGCTTCAAAATTCTTTTCCCATTCTTCATTCCAATTTACCTGATCTATTTCTTCAATAGTATAAGAAATTTGAAATTCAGGTGAACTTAGAATATGCAAATCATCAAGAATATTCTCGGTCCAAAATTGTTTTTGAATATAAGCTACAATTCCCAAATCACTATCTATAAAACTTTCAAAAGGCAATTCACCTAATTCAGCAACTAATATCTCCGACCCTAATTCTTTTGGTTCCACCGAAAAATGAAATCCTAAATATATATTTGACATGTTTATTTTTATTTTTTATTACCAAAAAGGCACAAAAGAAAGGTAAAAGCAACAAAGGTATTTTTCGAATTACTCAGATTATCTCAAATATTTTTAATCTCTGTAAATCTGTGAAATCTATGTTGTTTTAAGTCTATTATCTTTTTGATCTATTTAAATCCCGTTTACGATTGCTGCAAAATCTTCAGCCTTTAAAGCAGCACCTCCAATTAATCCTCCATCAACGTCTGGTTTTGAGAAAATTTCTTTTGCGTTATCTGGTTTTACACTACCTCCATAAAGAATTGAAACGTTTTCTGCAACATCACTTCCAAACGCTTTTCTAACTGTTTCTCTGATGAATTCGTGCATTTCTTGCGCTTGATCTGGACTTGCCGTTTCCCCTGTTCCAATAGCCCAAACTGGCTCGTATGCCAAAACTATGTTTTCCCAGGAAGAAGGTTGAATGTGAAATAAACCATCTCTTAATTGATTTTCTACAATGTTAAAATGATTTCCAGATTGACGGTCTTTCAATTCTTCGCCAAAGCAAAAAATAGCGGTCATATTATGACTAATAGCCGTATCCACTTTATTAGCAATTAACGCGTCAGTTTCATTGAAATAGGCACGGCGTTCTGAATGACCAAGAATTACTATGTTTACTCCTATACTTTGCAACATCCCAGCAGAAATTTCACCTGTATAAGCGCCACTTTCAGCTTGGTGCATATTTTGAGCGGCCACTCCAATATTGGTATATTCTAAATGATTTGCAGCCGATTGTAAGTTCACAAATGTAGGCGCAACAATAATTTGAACTTCCTTATCGGTTGGTAATTTATCGATCAATTCATTCAATAAATCTTCAGTTTCTTCTGAATCTTTATGCATCTTCCAGTTTCCTGCTACAATTTTAGTTCTCATTATTATTGTTTAATTTTTTGGTTATTTTTCGGTTTTCACCATAAAAGGCAATAAACAATTCAAAAGTATCAAATGTCTATTATCTATTTGTCTATTATCTCTTATCTTCATTCAACGTTTTCTGAATCAAATCAAAATCCGTTTCAATTGCTCTATATAAACTAATTTTAGATTTTTTGTTGACTACAATATATCTTGGAATCCAATCTAAATCTATAGATTTTCCAAATGACCCTTTCATTCCTTCTTTAACTAAATAGTGATCGCCTTTTAATTCGTGCTTTTCAATCCCTTCTTTCCATTTGTCAAAAGTTTTATCACACGAAAAAAACACGTAAACCACGTCTGGATTATTTTGCTGTAATTCTTTAATTTTGGGCATTGCTTTCACACAATCGCCACACCACGAAGCCCAGAATTCAAGGACTACGGTTTTTCCTTTATATTTATCAACTACCGATTGAAATGAAACTTCCGATCCATCCAAAGAGATAATATTTTCAGCTAATGCTTCTTTGGAAAATTCTTTTTTTTGAGCTTTAGAACAAGAAAATGAAGCTAAGGCAACGAAAAGTGCAATTGTTTTTTTCATAATAGAAATTTGTTGTTTGTAACGTTTAAACTTTTATTTGCTTTTCAAAGCAGAATATGGTTTTTGAATTAAAGTGCTGAAATCGGAAGCATTGAATTTATTATCAGTAATACCATAATAGTATTTAAACTCATTTCCATTCCATAAATATTTAACCCCTGG
>CALPLL020000171.1 GCA_943324395.2 Rhizobium sp. Q54 | reverse complement strand
TGCTTTAAGTATTTCAGCAACAGAATATCCCAATAAGTTATTTCTAACGTGACCTAAATGCAAAGGTTTGTTGGTATTTGGTGAAGAATATTCAACCATAATCGCGGGTTCATTTGCATTAGAAGAAACAAATCCAAATTGTGAATTGTCTTTGATATCATTGAAAAAATCAAGGTAATACTGATCTGAAATTACGATATTTAAAAATCCAGAAACCACGTTAAAATTAGAAACCTCAGCTACATTTTCTACTAAATAAGCTCCAATTTTATTTCCAAGTTCTACGGGATTGCTCTTAATCACTTTCAATAAGGGAAAAATAACCATGGTGATATCTCCTTCAAATTCCTTCCTAGTCGATTGAAATTCTACTTTGTCAATAGTTACATTGAAAAGCGATAGGATTGCTTTTTCGATAGGTGCCGATAGAATTTGAGATAAAGTCATTTTGTTCTTATTTTAAGATGCCAAAGATAGTTATTCTGTATGAATTTGAAAATTGAAATTATAGGTTATTATTAAGCAAAAATCCGCCTTGAAAATTACAAAACGGATTTTTTACTTACTATTAAAATAAATTATTCCGATGTGTTTAATTTACTGTTTTTTCGGCTGTAGCCAAAGTAAATTACCAAACCGATTAATAACCAAATAGTAAAATAGATCCAATTCCAAACACTTAATTCTGCCATCATATACAAACACGAAATTAAACCTAATAAAGGAATTAATGATAAATTTTGTCGGTACGCCCAAACTGCTAATCCTAATAATGAAATTAAGAAAATCCACATTGGAATTTTGTGTTTGAACAAGCTAAAACCAGTTTCGTATTTTTGAGAATCGTTAATTGGCAAAGCATTTATCACGGATTGATATTGATCATCATTCTCGTAATATTTACTCAAAATCACTTCTAAATCGGGGGTTGAAGTCGTTGCGTTTTTAATATCGAATGCAGCTAAATAATCATAAACTTGCTTTGATTGTTCTGGGGATAACGAAGTTACAATATCCTCTGGAGCATATATTTTCTTTTCATTGGTAATAAAATCAAGTGTGCTTTTTTGATTGTATTGAAACGCATAATACATTCCTGCTAAGATTAAAACAGGAACAATATATTTCGAATTCACATAGGGAGTTTTGAATTTTCCACGAGGAATATCGGTCTTATTTTGCAATACCAAAACACCGGCACAAACCAATACAAAGGCAAATAAAGTTCCGATGCTACACAAATCGGTTACCATAGTTAGGTTCAAAAACAAAGCCGGAATGGCAACTACAAAACCAGTAACTACAGTTGCATAAGATGGCGTTTTAAACTTAGGATGCACTCTGGAGAATTTTTTTGGTAACAATCCATCGCGGCTCATGCTCATCCAAATTCTAGGTTGCCCCATTTGGAATACCAATAGAACGCTTGCCATCGCAATAACTGCTGAAACTCCGATTATAGCCGACATTATTTTTAAATCCAATTTTTCAAATACAAATAATAATGGATCACCCACATTCAATTCTGAGTAAGAAACCATTCCGGTGAGCACCAAGGCAATTGCGATATACAAAATGGTACATATTATGATTGCCCACATCATTCCACGAGGCAAATCACGTTGCGGATTTTCGCATTCTTCGGCGGTGGTTGAAATGGCATCAAAACCAATATAAGCAAAGAAAACGGCCGAGACACCTTTCAAGATTCCTCCAACACCATTGGGTGCAAACGGTTGCCAATTGTCCGTATCTACATAAAAAACACCAACGGCAATTACCAATAAAATGATACATAATTTTACTAAAACCATCGCGTTGCTCGCATTTCGAGATTCCTTCATTCCACGATAAACCAATCCGGTAATGAAGATAATAATTCCCAATGCGGGTAAATCGGCAACTATGTGAAACCCTCCAATGACTGGCGAAGTAGTCCAAGCGGTATAAGCATTTTGTAATGAAGAACTTAAATTTTCAAAAGATTTTCCGTTTTGCATTAAAGCAGTAGCGTCTTTAAATCCGTTGGAAGCCGTTAAATAATCCATTTGAACCCAATCGGCTAAAACTTGTAAATGCCAATCGTATTTATGATTTAAATTGACAATAATATTATTCATCAAACTCGTAAAATAATCACTCCAAGAAATGGCAACTGTAATATTCCCAATGGCGTATTCCATAATTAAGGCCCAACCAATAATCCAGGCAATTAATTCTCCAAAAGCGACATAGGAATAGGTATATGCACTTCCTGAAACAGGCACCATCGAGGCAAATTCTGCGTAAGCAAATGCGGCAAAACTACAGGCTATAGCGGTAAATAAAAATAAAAAGATGACTGCTGGACCACCATCAAAACTGGCTTTTCCAATGGTACTGAATATTCCAGCTCCAATAATTGCAGCAATTCCAAAGGCAGCTAAATCTCTAGTTTTAAGGTGTTTTCCTAACGAATTATGACCGTCGGCTTCATTTTTAGCAACTTGCTTTAGTATGTCTTGAACTGTTTTTTTTCGAAATAGATTGGAGAAATTCATGGAGTAATTAGCGTTTTATATATCTTTAAGTGAAACAAATATAACATAAATTTACCTTTATTTTGTCAATTGAAATAAAATACGAGCTATAGATTAAATCTATTAAAAAATAAATTAAAACCATAAAATAGCTATAGAAGTAACAAAGTGATAAATTATATTTGTAATTCAAATATCTAAAAAATAAATAGTTTTAAATAAATAAATATGGAAAATTCGAACGACATTGGAAAGTGCCCATTTCATCAAAATACATCGAAAAATGCTACACCTCCTAAACAAGATTGGTGGCCAAAATCACTCAACTTAGACATTTTGCATCAGCACGATTCAAAAACGAATCCGCTAGGAGAAAATTATAATTATGCCGAAGAGTTTAAAAAACTTGACCTTTCAGCTGTAAAAAATGATTTAAAAGCATTAATGACAGATAGCCAAGATTGGTGGCCTGCCGATTGGGGTCACTATGGTGGATTAATGATTAGATTAGCATGGCACTCCGCTGGAACTTATAGAATTGCTGATGGACGCGGTGGTTCTGGGACAGGAAACATTCGTTTTGCGCCATTAAACAGCTGGCCAGACAATGGAAATTTAGATAAAGCGAGAAGAATCTTATGGCCAATAAAAAAGAAATATGGTAATAAACTATCATGGGCCGATTTAATGATTTTGGCAGGAAATATGGCTTATGAATCAATGGGATTAAAAGTATATGGTTTTGCTGGCGGTCGTGAAGATATTTGGCATCCTGAAAAAGACATCTATTGGGGTTCTGAAAAAGAATGGTTAGCTACAACTGGAAGTGAGGGAACTCGTTATTCAGGTGAAAGAGATTTAGAAAACCCGTTAGCGGCAGTAATGATGGGATTAATCTATGTAAATCCTGAAGGAGTTGATGGAAAACCAGACCCTTTAAAAACAGCTCATGATGTTCGAATTACCTTCCAAAGAATGGCAATGAACGATGAAGAAACTGTGGCCTTAACAGCAGGTGGACACACGGTAGGAAAAGCACATGGAAATGGAGATGCGGGTGCTTTAGGTCCAGAACCTGAAGCGGGACCAATTGAAAATCAAGGTTTTGGTTGGATGAATCCAAAAAACAACGGAAACGGAGCAGATACAGTAACCAGTGGATTGGAAGGCGCTTGGACAACAAATCCTACGCGTTGGGACAATGAATATTTCCATATGTTATTGAACCACGATTGGGAGTTAAAGAAAAGTCCAGCAGGTGCATGGCAATGGGAACCCATTAACATTAAAGACGAAGACAAAACAGTTGACGCTCACAATCCTTCAAAAAAGAACAATCCAATAATGACAGATGCCGATATGGCAATGAAAATGGATCCTGCTTATAGAGTGATTTCCGAGCGTTTTTACAAAGACCCTGCTTATTTTTCTGAGGTGTTTGCAAGAGCTTGGTTCAAATTGACTCACAGAGATTTAGGACCTAAAAATCGTTATTTAGGAGCTGATGTTCCTCAAGAAGACTTAATTTGGCAAGATCCTATTCCTGCTTTTAATTGCACTTTAAATGATGGAGAAATTGAAGAAATTAAAGCACTAATTTTAAAAAGCGGTTTAACAAGAGCGGAATTAATCAATACGGCTTGGGACAGCGCAAGAACTTTTAGAGGATCTGACTTTAGAGGTGGTGCAAATGGATCTAGAATTAGATTAGAACCACAAAAAAATTGGCATGGAAACGAACCTGCAAGATTAGAAAAAGTACTTAGTAAATTTGCTGAAATTAATGCAGGATTGGGTAACAAAATTAGTATTGCTGATTTAATTGTATTAGGAGGTGCCGCAGCAATCGAAATGGCAGCAAAAGAAGGTGGATTTGATGTTAAAGTTCCTTTCCATGCTGGACGTGGTGATGCAACTCAAGAAATGACCGACGTAGAATCAATGGAGGTTTTAGAACCTTTAAGTGATGCTTTTAGAAATTATGTGAAATCCAAATATATTGTTCAACCAGAAGAATTAATGTTGGATAAAGC
>CALPLL020000170.1 GCA_943324395.2 Rhizobium sp. Q54 | reverse complement strand
TTACAAACTGGCGGAGGTGTTTCTGCATGTGCTGTATGTGATGGTTTTTTCTATAGAAATCAAGAAGTAGTAATTGTTGGAGCCGGTGATTCAGCTTGTGAAGAAGCCCATTATTTATCAAAATTATGTACTAAAGTTACTATGTTAGTAAGAAGCGATTCATTTAGAGCTTCTAAAATTATGGAAGATAGAGTTCGAAAAACAGAGAATATTACAATTTTAATGAACCATGACACCGTTGAAGTTCTAGGTGATGGTCAGGTTGTTTCGGCGGTTAAAGCGAAAAATAAAACAACAGGGGAAGTTTTTGATATTCCTGCTACTGGTTTCTTCGTTGCAATTGGTCACAAACCAAATACTGATATTTTTAAAGGCTTTTTAAATTTAGACGAAACAGGTTACATTATAAATATACCGGGAACTTCTAAAACTAATATAGCTGGAGTATTCGTGGCTGGAGACGCCGCAGATCACGTTTATCGACAAGCTATTACTGCCGCAGGTACAGGTTGCATGGCAGCTCTGGATGCCGAAAGATATTTGGCAACTTTAGAATAATAAATTTCTATTTATCTCATTTTAAAGCTGAACATTATTGTTTGGCTTTTTTTATTTTAATAATTTTCATTAGAGAAAACAAAAAAAAGAGAAGATTAAGGTAATAAACAAACGTTAAATAAACGAATCCATACGTAAACTAACTTTTATGTTATTTATATGAAAAAAAGTATAAATTCGTAAAATGATTAAGATTATTATTATTGACGACTCCTCAACTTCAAGAATAATATTAGAAAAATTTTTAACACAAAATTTTTCTGAGAAATGTATAATTGTGGCAATTTGCGAGGATGCAGCTTCTGCAAAAAAAGCTATTAGAGTCAATAAACCAGATCTAGTTTTTCTAGATATTGAAATGCCAAACAAGAATGGTTTCGAAATGTTGAAAGAAATAAAATCAATAAAATTTGAAGTCATATTTACAACATCACATGCTGATTACGCAATAAAAGCAATCAAAGCAGATGCTTTAGATTATTTGATAAAACCCATTAATTTGAAAGATCTTTCTAATGCAATTAGAAGATTTGAAAATAAAAAAATAGTTCAAGAAAGTACAAATTCTAATTTGATAGAAACAAAATCTAGTAATAATTTAATAAAGAAAATTGCTTTTTCAACCGATACTGGTTATGAATTCATTGATATAAATTCTATATTATTTTGTGAAGCAAATAGCAATTATTGTAGAATTTTTTGTGTGGATGGTAGAGAAATTCTACTTGCTAAAACACTTAAAAATATTCATGAACAATTAGTTCCTACAAAATTATTCCATAGAATTCATAAGTCTTATTTGGTAAACCTAAATTATATTTTAAGATTAAATAAATCTGGATCGTTAGAGGTAGAACTTCAAAATGGTATAAAGTTACCCGTATCATTTAGACAAAAAGACAATTTCCTTAATGCTTTCAAGGAAGTTGCTGAAAAATAATATTATTGAGTGAGTTTGTAAGTTAGTTGGTTAGAAAAAAAAAGCCTCGCAAATTGCGAGGCTTTTTATATTAATCTATTTGTTAAGAATTGTGTTCTTTTTCAATCCTTTTGTGTTCAGCATCTGAAATTGTATCTACTAATACTGGAGTCGCAATGAATAATGAAGAATAAGTTCCTACAACTATTCCTATTAACATAGCGAAGATAAATCCTCTAATTGATTCTCCACCAAAAATAAACATGATTAAAAGTACTAATATCATCGTTAAGGATGTATTAATTGTTCTTGACATAGTTGAATTAATAGATTGATTTACAATTGAATTGAAATTTCCTTTTGCTTTACCTCCTAAATATTCACGAACTCTATCAAATACAATTACGGTATCATTCATAGAATAACCAATAACAGTTAATATCGCAGCAATAAAGTGTTGGTCAATTTCCATCCCAAATGGCATGTATTTCCATAATAATGAATAAATTCCTAATACAAAAATAACGTCATGGGCAACAGCTGCAAGAGCTCCAAGAGAATATTGCCATTTTCTAAAACTAACTACTAGATATAATCCTACAATTAGCATTGCACCAATTACAGCCCAATAAGAATTGGTTTTAATGTCATCGGCAACAGTTGGTCCAACTTTAGAAGCTTGAAGTATACCTAATTTTTTACCATCATAACTGTTAACGAATTTATCGTAAGTCATAGTAGCATCAAAATGTTTTTTCAAGTTATCATAAAGGATTTTGTTAACCGCTTGATCTGCTTCCGTTCCTGCTTCAGCAACTTTATATTTTGTAGTGATTTTTAATTGATTGTCTTTACCGAAGATTTTTGCTTCTGCACTACCGTCAAATACTTTTACTAATTCTTGTTTAACTTCTTCTGCAGAAACTGGTTTTTCAAAACGAACTTGGAATGTTCTTCCCCCAACGAAATCTACACCTTGATTCAAACCATTGGTAGAAAGTGAAATAATACTTACAATTACAACAACACTTGAAAAGATGTAAGTGTATTTTTTTACACCTAAGAAATCAAAGTGGAAATTAGTAAAGAAGTTTTTAGAGAAGCCAGTTACAAAGGTTAATTTATTTCCTTTATTAACGCTCCAATCTAATAATATTCTTGTAATAAAAATTGAAGTAAATAATGAAGTAGCTATACCTATTAATAATGTAGTCGCAAATCCTTGAATTGGACCTGTTCCAAAAATTAATAAAACTGCTCCAGTTAAAACGTGAGTTACGTTAGCATCAACAATAGAACGCATTGCTCCTTTCCAACCGAATGATGCTTTAATTGCCTCATCAATTGTTTTTCCGGCACGAAGTTCTTCTTTAGCACGTTCATAAATAATAATGTTCGCATCCACTGCAGTTCCCATTGTTAAAACGATACCTGCAATTCCAGGAAGAGTTAAAACAGCTCCTAAACTTGCCAAAATTCCAAATAAGAACAATAAGTTAATTGCTAAAGCGATGTTAGCATAAAAACCTGATTTACCATAGTAAATCATCATCCAAAGTGATACAATTAATAAACCAATTATAGCTGAATTTGTTCCGTTATCAATAGCTTCCTGTCCTAGAGATGGCCCTACCACTTCTGACTGAACAATTTCAGCTGCAGCTGGTAATTTACCCGCTCTTAATACGTTAGCTAAATCTTTAGTTTCTGTAATATCAAAAGCACCTGTAATTTCAGATCTTCCACCAGAAATAGGCCCGCTAGTTACACCTGGGGCAGAATATACTACGTCATCTAAAACAATTGCAATATTACTTTTTTGAGTAAAAGCTCTACCTGTTAATTCTTCCCAAGCTTTTGCACCTTGACCACTCATCTGCATTGTAACAGCCGGTTTACCTAATTGATCGAATGAATCTTTAGCATCAGTTACAACACCACCGCTCATAGCTGCTTGATTGTCTCTGTTACCTTTTAAAGCATACAATTCAACAGTTTCGGTAGATTTTTTTGTTTTTTCATCAACATTTGACGAAGGTTTACCCCATACAAATTTAGCATAACGTTTATCTGAAGGCAATAAAACTCTAATATCTTGACGCTTAAAATAACTGTTGATTGCAGCAGTATCTTTAGGCTCTACAACTCCTAGTATAGCTCCCCCACCACCTGAAACAAATTTTTTCAATAAAGGACCTAAATCTTTTTTGTCGGCAACGGTATCTTTTACTTTATCAGTTAATAAAGTATCAATTCCTGTTTTTGCTGTTTCTTTAACTTGAACACCGCCTTTTTCAGTTAATTTCAAACTGTTGTTGGCAGCCATTAAGAAATTACCCAAGTCGTCAATTTTATAGGTTTCCCAAAATTCTAATTGTGCTGTGCTTTGTAATAATTTTTTTATACGATCCACATCTTTAGCGCCCGGAAGTTCTACTAAGATTCTTCCAGATTCTCCTAATTTTTGAATGTTAGGTTGAGTAACTCCAAATTTGTCTATACGTTTTCTTAATACCTCAAAAGCACTTTCAATTGATTCATCAACTTTTCTTCTGATTACTTTTTTAACCTCATCATCAGTTTTTTTAAAGTTAACTTCGTCTCCTAAAATTTTGTTTGCAAAAATATCTGGAGAAGATAATTTTATTTTCCCGTCAGCTGCTTTTTCGAACTCTGCAAAAAACACATCTAAGTAATCTTGATTTCCTTGTCTGTTTTTTGTAGCTTCAGCTAAAGCTTGGTTAAAAACAGGGTTTTTAGAATTATTAGATAATCCCTTAATGATATCTTTTACAGAAATTTGAAGTTGTACGTTAATACCACCTTCTAAGTCTAATCCTTTATTGATTTTTTTATCTTTTACTTCATTGTAAGTAAAATCTGTAAATCCAAGATTAAATACTTTTTCTTTTCCAATAGAATCTAAGTATTTTAATTCTTTTTCAGAATTACCATTAGCATACGTTTTAGCATCACTTTCTATTTTATGAGAAACAAAAGTGAATGAAAGTTGGTAAATACTCACCAATGCAAATAAAATTGCGAAAAATTTAATAAGTCCTCTATTCTGCATTATTACTATA
>CALPLL020000169.1 GCA_943324395.2 Rhizobium sp. Q54 | reverse complement strand
TTATTCGATGTCGGTAATTGTATCGCGAGCACTTCCAGATGTTAGAGACGGTTTGAAACCAGTACATCGAAGAGTACTTTATGGAATGTATGATTTAGGAGTTTTTTCAAATAAAGCCCATAAAAAATCTGCAAGAATTGTTGGAGAAGTTTTAGGTAAGTACCATCCACACGGAGATACTTCGGTATATGATGCAATGGTTCGTATGGCTCAAGAATGGAGCATGCGTTATTTATTAATTGATGGTCAAGGTAACTTTGGTTCTGTTGATGGTGATAGTCCTGCGGCAATGCGTTATACAGAGGCTAGAATGCGTAAGATTTCGGAAGAAATCATGGCAGATATAGAGAAAGAAACTGTTGACTTTCAATTGAATTTTGACGATACTTTATATGAGCCAAAAGTAATGCCAACAAAAGTTCCTACATTATTAATAAATGGAGCTACAGGAATTGCTGTGGGTATGGCTACCAATATGCCTCCGCACAATTTAACGGAAGTTGTTAATGGTACTCTTGCTTATTTAGATAACGAAGATATTGAAATTGACGAATTGATGAATCATATAAAAGCCCCAGATTTTCCAACTGGAGGTATAATTTATGGTTACGAAGGGGTTCGTGAAGCATTCAAAACAGGTAGAGGTAGAATTGTAATGAGAGCTAAAGTTAACTTTGAAGAAGTTGACGGTAGAGAGTCAATCATCGTTACAGAAATTCCATACCAAGTTAATAAGGCTGAAATGATTAAAAAAACAGCCGATTTAGTTAACGATAAGAAAATTGATGGTATTGCCAATATTCGAGATGAATCGGATAGAAACGGTATGCGAATCGTATATATATTAAAGAGAGATGCTACGCCAAACGTAGTTTTGAACACGTTATATAAATTTACGCAACTACAATCTTCATTTAGTGTAAACAATATTGCTTTAGTAAAAGGTCGTCCTCAAATGTTGAATTTGAAGGATATGATTCATTATTTCATCGAGCACCGTCATGATGTTGTAGTTCGTAGAACTCAATTTGAATTACGAAAAGCGGAAGAAAGAGCACATATTTTAGAAGGTTTGATTATTGCTTCGGATAATATTGACGAGGTAATTGCTTTAATCCGTGGGTCTAAAAATACAGACGAAGCTAGAGAAAAATTAGTTGAACGTTTCAAATTATCTGACATACAATCTCGTGCTATTGTTGAAATGCGTTTGCGCCAATTGACAGGTTTAGAACAGGACAAATTAAGAGCTGAATTTGAAGAATTAATGAAATTAATTGAGCACTTAAAAGCTTTATTAGCAGATGTTAATTTGAGAACACAAGTAATTAAAGAAGAATTAATTGAAATTCGTGATAAATACGGTGATGCTCGTCGTTCAACTATTGAATATTCAGGTGGTGACGTAAGTATTGAAGATTTAATTGCTGATGAAAATGTAGTAATAACCATTTCTCATGCGGGTTATATTAAACGTACGAATTTAACAGAATACAAAACTCAGAATAGAGGAGGAGTTGGACAAAAAAGTGCTGGAACAAGAGATCAAGATTTCTTAGAGCATTTATTTGTAGCATCAAATCACCAATACATGATGTTCTTTACTCAAAAAGGAAAATGTTTCTGGATGAGAGTTTATGAAATTCCTGAGGGAAGCAAAACTGCAAAAGGACGTGCTTTACAAAATTTAATCAACATTGAAAGTGATGATAAGGTAAAAGCATTCATTTGTACTCAAGACCTTAAAGATAAGGATTATACCACAAGTCATAACTTAATAATGGTGACTAAGAAAGGCCAAGTTAAGAAAACATCTTTAGATAAATATTCTAAACCTCGTGTGAACGGAGTTGCTGCAATTACAATTAAAGAGGGTGATGAGTTATTAGCTGCTCAGTTAACTGACGGAAATAGCCAAATTATGATCGCTGTTAAATCAGGTAAAATGGTTCGTTTCGAAGAAAGTAAAACTCGCCCAATGGGAAGAACAGCTTCTGGAGTTCGAGGAATTACCTTAAAAGATGAGCAAGATGAAGTTATTGGAATGGTATCCGTAAATGACATGGAAAGTGAAATTCTTGTTGTTGCTGAAAAAGGATATGGAAAACGTTCTAGTATTGAAGAATATAGAATTACCAATCGTGGTGGAAAAGGAGTTAAAACCCTTAACATTACTGAAAAAACAGGTAAATTAATTTCTATAAATTCAGTAACTGATGCTGACGATTTAATGATCATTAACAAGTCTGGACTAACCATTAGAATGGCTGTTGAAGATTTAAGAGTAATGGGTAGAGCAACGCAAGGAGTGAAACTTATTAATATTAAAGAAAACGATTCTATTGCTGCTGTTACTAAAGTAATGAAGGATGAAGCTGAAGAAGTTGTTGTTGATGAAGATGGAAATGTAATTGAAGCTGCTGTTATCGAAAGAGTAAAACCAGTTTTGGAAGTTCTTGAAGACGACGGAGTTGCAGATGACGATGACGATGACGACGATGAAGTTGTTGAAGACGAAGACGAAGACTCGGATGATGACTCTGACGACGAAAACGAAGATTAATTAATTTTAAAATAAAAAATATGAAAAGTAAAGTTCTATTACTTGTATCATCAATAATTCTTTCTACAACTGCATTTGCACAAAAGGAGGAGTTAAAAACGTTAAAGAAAATATACGCAAGAGAGAAAACTTCGGATTCTGATATGGCTGAATTCAAAGCTACCTTAACAAAAGTGGAATCTTTAGTTGCTAACTCTACAGAAGATGATAAAGTTTATTTCGCATTTTATAAAGCGATGGCGCCAGTTTTAGAGATGAATTTGGTGATGTCTAAGCCTGAAAACTTGAATAATCCAGCTTTATTAATGAAATACCTTACTGTTGATAATGTAAATCAATTGGTAACAAACTTAATTGCAACTTTGGATTTTGAAAAAAAATCAGGAAAACAAGTTTACACAAAAGACATTGAAGAAACAATCACTTCATTCAAACCGATGTTAGTAAATTTTGCTATAGCTTTAGCCAATAATTCAAATTTTAAGGAAGCAGCGGTAGTATTGCATTCAATTTATGAATTGGATAAAAAGGATGTTGAAAAGTTATATTATTCAGCGAATTATGCGGTTAATTCAAAAGATTATGAATTAGCATTGAAATATTATCAAGAATTAAAAGCTTTAAATTATACTGGAGCAGAGATGGCTTATTATGCTTTTAATAAAGAAACTCAAAAAGAAGATGCTTTTAACTCCAAAGCAGAAAGAGATATCTATCTAAAGGGCACCACGTATGAAAAACCTCGTGACGAAAAATTACCTTCAAAAAGACCAGAGATTATCAAAAATATTGCTCTAATTTATGTTGAATTAGGGAAATCTGCTGAAGCAAAAGCTGCTATTCAAGAAGCTCGTAAAGAAAATCCAGACGATTCAGCTTTAATTCTTTCTGAAGCAGATTTATTTTTAAAAGAAAAAGACATGGTTTCTTACAAAAAATTAATTCTAGAGGCTTCAGAAAAAAACCCAAATGATGCTATCTTATTTTTTAATTTGGGCGTAGTTAGTTATAACAATAAGGAAATACTAGATGCTGATAAATTTTATGTAAAAGCAATTGAATTAGATCCTAAATATGTAGATGCTTATTTAAATCTTGCTATTTTAAAATTAGATGCCGAAAAGTCTTTAATTGAAAAAATGAACAAATTAGGAACTTCAGCTCCTGAAATGAAAAAATACGATGTCTTAAAAAAACAAAGAGAAGATGTTTATAAAAGCGCTATTCCTTACTTAAAAAAGGTGGCTGAATTAGCTCCTGATAATATTGAAGCTATTAAAACATTGATAGGTGTTTATAATGCTCTTGAAATGTTTGATGAAGCTAAAGTTCTAAAAGCACAATTGAAGAAATAGTTTTTCAAATAAAACAAATAAAAATCCCGACTTAATTAGGTCGGGATTTTTTTATATAATTTTTTTTATGACTCTTAATTTATGAGTATGCCTATTGGTTTCAGCATTGTAAATTCCTAAATGGTCAATTCGGTCAATTCTTACTTTTCCACTTGCATGAATAATATAGTTATTTTCCATTATGATTCCCACGTGAATGATTTTACCCTCTTCATTATCAAAAAAAGCCAAGTCGCCAGGTTCGCTTTCTTCAATAAAACTCAACGGAATCCCTTGAGAAGATTGTTGTGAGGCATCGCGAAGTAGTTTGTAACCATTTAATTTATAAACCATTTGTGTAAACCCAGAACAATCAATTCCAAAAGGTGTTTTTCCGCCCCATAAATAAGGTGCATTCAAATACATAAATGCCGTTTTTATCAATTCTGATTTTGGTTTGATTCCACTAACTTTTGCTCCTTCAAAATCATAATTAGATTTATTGACATTGGAATCATCCAAAAAAGATAAAGTTGCGCCAAGTGGAATTGGCATCATAAAATTATTATCAGCAGTAATGTAATCTATTAAATCTCCGTTTAATATTATTTCTTGAGCTGATATGGTTTTGAAATCTTCTTTTGAAATTGGCTGAAATTGTTTGGAGTCTATCCAACCTTCGTAATCATCATATTGTAATTTGATTTTGGTCCATTGCTTTAGTTTTTCAATTACTTCAAAATGTTCACCAAACAATACTTGCGAAACT
>CALPLL020000168.1 GCA_943324395.2 Rhizobium sp. Q54 | reverse complement strand
ATCAATTTCACTTTCTAAAATATATACAAAATATTCCATTTATTGTCGAAATCTGATATTCCCTGCCTGCCGGCAGGCAGGTATCCAGTTGAACTACGCAGCCATTAATAATTTAAGATTTTAGATTTTAGATTTAAGAAAAATAAAATAAATCTAAACCAATAATTTTTTAACGATTGTAGAAATGGTTTTTCCTTCGGCGGTTCCGCCAAGTTGTGCTGAGGCAATTCCCATTACTTTTCCCATGGCTGCAATTCCTGATGCACCTGTTTCTGCAATAATTTTAGCAATTACAGCTTCTACTTCTTCTTCGCTTAATTGTGCTGGTAAGAATTTTTCTATTACAGCGATTTGAGCCAATTCTGGTTCAACCAAATCCATACGGTTTTGTTCTGTGAAGATTTTGGCACTGTCTTTTCTGGTTTTAACCAATTTTTGCAACAATTTGATTTCATCTGCTTCAGAGATTTCTTCTTTGTTTCCTGAGGCGGTTTGTGCTAACAAAATTTCCGATTTAATAGCGCGAAGTGCTTCTAGAGCAATAGTATCTTTTGCTCTCATTGCGGTTTTAATTTCGTCCATTAATTTTACTGATAAGCTCATATTTTTCTTTGTTAATTTGTTAAATCGTTGAATCGTTAAATCGTTGAGTAAAAATATTATGAAAACGATTTTACTTTGCCCCAGATGGAAGTGAAAAGCTTTTATGGAGAAAATGGATTTTTTATTGGGTTTAAAAAGCGACTTTAGGAGCTTTTTTAAGGCCGTAGAAAAAACCATTTTGGACATAAAACTTGTAACGTACAGCTGGATTAAGGCCCTACAAATTTAAAGAATTTTAATTGAACTCGCAACTGATTGGCAAATGGTCAAAAGGACTTTAATTGTTGGAATGACTATAAAAAAATAACCCAAAAATCGTAATGATTTTTGGGTTATTAATAATTTATTAATTCTTAAATTAATCTACATTGTCATGTAAAAAAGAATTATTTGTTCTCAATTGGTTGTCATTATTACTGTCGGTACCAAAAGACAATCTTGAATTAGAGTTGTTTTGCTGTGGAGCAGAAAGGTCTATTCCTGATCTTTTATAGGCAGGTTCTTTCTCATATTCATCGACTTTAGAAGGGTTATTGTGGAATTTATAATTGAATTCTTTTAACTTTCTTCTTCTTTCATCGGCAATAATTCTTGCCGATTCTTCGATTGTCATTTCTATTGGAGAAATTTCTTCAGCAAATGGATTTTGGTTTGAAGTAATTTCAACTTCTTTCACAGTGATGTTTAATTCTTCTGCAATTGGCTCTTCCACAACCGCTGCAATTGGTTTGGAATTTGCCAATTTATTTTCAATATCCATGTATTCTTCTAGTGAATATTTCACGATTCCGCTTTCGTTCAATTCGGTCATTGGAACAAATTGAACCGGTTCATTTACAAAAATATTTTTTGTTTCATCTGTTAATTGGAAAAGGATATCCTCACTTTTTGAAGTCTCGGTTTCCGTTTCGATTTCCGTTTTAGCAATTGGCAAATCGAATGAGAAGGTAATTTGCTCTTCTTCTTCGAATATTGGCTGTAATGAATTTACTTCAATTTCGTTCACTTCAGGAGCTGAAAAATAATATTCTTGATCCAATTCTGGCGCTACAATTTCGAAAGTAACTTCTAAGTTTTTCAAGAATTCAGATGTAGGAACTAGGTCCATTGTAAATGTTGGAGTTTCCACAATTGGAGTTTCAATAACTTGTGCTGAAGCTTCAGCAACGATGTCAAATTCCACTTCGTCTTCTATTAATTCGAATACGATTTTTTCTTCTTTTGGGGAAGATGGTGTTTCGAAATTAGAAAAATCAAAACTTGGAATTTCTTTATTGCTTGATAAATCTTGAACTAATTTTTGTTCGTTACCAAGTGTATGAATGATCTTTTTAGGCTCAGTATTTACAATATCATTTTGTTGTTCTACATTAAAACCAGTTGCAATAATTGTTACTGCAATGTCTTCTCCAAGAGATTCGTCGTCGCCAACTCCCATGATTATATTAGCATTGAAACCCGCTTCAGATTGTATGTGGTCGTTAATTTCTCCGATTTCATCAATCGTGATTTCACTAGTTCCAGAAACGATAAGCAACAATACATTTTTTGCACCTGAAATTTTATTATCATCTAAAAGTGGAGAATCTAGCGCAGCAATGATTGCTTCTTTTGCACGATTTTCACCGCTTGCCACCGCAGATCCCATAATTGCCGTTCCACTATCAGACAAAACTGTTTTAGCATCTTTTAAATCGATATTTTGAGTATAGTGGTGTGTAATTACTTCAGCGATTCCTCTTGATGCAGTCGCTAAAACTTCGTCTGCTTTAGAGAAACCAGCTTTAAAACCTAAATTTCCATATACTTCTCTTAATTTGTTGTTATTTATAACAATTAAAGAATCTACTTGTTTTCTTAATTTTTCAACACCTAATAAAGCTTGTTCGTATCTTACTTTACCTTCAAATTGGAATGGTTTTGTTACAATTCCAACAGTTAAAATTCCTCTTTCTTTCGCCAATTGAGCAATTACTGGCGCAGCACCCGTTCCTGTTCCACCACCCATTCCTGCGGTAATGAAAACCATTTTGGTATTGCTGTCTAACATTTTTTCAATCTCGCTAATACTTTCAATAGCCGATTGTTGTCCCACATCTGGATTAGCACCAGCTCCCAAACCTTCAGTTAGTGTTACCCCTAATTGAATTTTATTTGGCACAGCACTGTTTTCAAGAGCTTGAGAATCGGTATTACAAACGATAAAATCAACGCCTTTGATTCCTTGCTTAAACATATGGTTGATTGCGTTACTTCCGCCACCTCCAACGCCGATTACTTTAATTACATTTGATTGGTTTTTTGGTAAATCAAATGATATACTTCCAAAATCTGAGTTGCTCATCATAATATTGGTTTTTTAACTTTATTAATTATTCTATATTTTAACTTTTTACTGTATCAAGTAAAAAGGGTTTTCAATTTGTTATTCTGCGTTGTCTAAAAATTCTTTTATTTTATCGACGTACTTATCAAAAAATGATTTTCTAATTTTTGCTTCCGTTGACTCTGGTTGTTTTGGCAATTCAATTTCAACTTCATTTTGAACTTCAACTTCAGGCACTTC
The DNA here is from genome assembly GCA_943324395.2 of Rhizobium sp. Q54. Lineage (GTDB taxonomy): Bacteria > Bacteroidota > Bacteroidia > Flavobacteriales > Flavobacteriaceae > Flavobacterium. Next base: position 1,526 of record CALPLL020000168.1, on the reverse strand, counting down.
GTCAACTTCTTGAACTGTCTCAACCGGAGCTCTATAAACATTTACTTTCTCAGGTGCAGAAAAGGTAACTTTCACAGCGCTTTGAGTGTTGTTATCGATAGAATTCATTACTAATCCTACCGCTGTTGCATATAAAGGACTTGAAATTTCTTCGTCAGAATCTCCAGCTAAATGCTCGTTTGGATAACCAATTCTCGTGTCCATTCCAGTAATGTATTCAACTAATTGTTTGATGTGCTTTAATTGCGCTCCACCACCAGTTAATACAATTCCTGCAATTAATTTACGTCTTGGATCTTCGTGTCCGTAAGCTTTAATTTCAACAAATACTTGCTCAATAATTTCTACCACACGAGCATGAATTATTTTAGACAAGTTTTTCAAAGAAATTTCTTTCGGTTCTCGACCTCTAAGTCCAGGAATAGAAACAATTTCGTTGTCTTTATTTTCACCTGGCCATGCTGATCCAAATTTTACTTTCAATAATTCTGCTTGCTTTTCAATGATGGAACAGCCTTCTTTGATGTCGTCTGTAATCACATTTCCTCCGAAAGGAATTACCGCTGTATGGCGAATAATACCATCTTTAAAAATAGCTAAATCAGTAGTTCCACCTCCAATATCTATTAAAGCTACACCGGCTTCTTTTTCTTCACCACTTAAAACAGCATCTGCAGATGCTAGGGGCTCAAGAGTTAATCCAGACAATTCAATTCCAGAGCTTTGGATACATCTTCCAATATTTCTTATAGAAGAAGCTTGTCCAACCACCACATGAAAACTGGATTCTAATCGACCGCCGCACATTCCTATTGGTTCTTTTATCTCAGATTGACCGTCAATTTTAAATTCTTGAGGGAGTACGTGAATAATTTCTTCCCCAGGCAACATTGCCAACTTATGAACTTGATTGATTAACAAATCAATATCTTTATCTCCAATAACTTCTTCTGCATTACTTCTGCTTATGTAATCACTGTGTTGAATACTGCGAATATGTTGTCCCGCAATACCTACAACAACATCTTTAATTTTGTATCCTGAATTTGCCTCAGCATCTTTTACTGCTAGTTGAATCGATTGAATAGTTTGTGTAATATTATCTACAACACCTCTTTTCACACCTAGGCTTTTGGATTTTCCTACTCCAAGAATCTCCAATTTCCCGTATTCATTTTTTTTACCAATCATTGCGACAATTTTGGTTGTCCCAATATCTAATCCAACTGCAATGTTCTCTTTTTCCATAACCTATTTTTTTGTACAAACGACTTGCTGAGTAAACCTAAGATTTATTTTTTTATATTTTACTAACGAACTATCTGCTTCCGCTTTTTGAAAAAATGCCTTATAATTTTTGAATTTTGACTCCACATTTATCGTTCTTCCAAAATCAATTTTATAATTGTAATTTCTATTGGACATAATTATCGCTCCTGTTGGCAAAATTTCTATTCCAATTATGTTTTTTTTCAAAAAAGCATCGTCATAAATAAATCGAAATATTTTATTTAAATCCTTACTAT
>CALPLL020000167.1 GCA_943324395.2 Rhizobium sp. Q54 | reverse complement strand
TGGAATAGTGTTGGGTTGCTCAATAAACGAGGTGATTCCTCCGGCAACAGCAGCACGAGATTCCGATTCGATATCGCCTTTGTGAGTCAATCCTGGTTCTCTAAAATGAACTTGATCATCGATAGCTCCTGGAATTAAGAAATTTCCCTCGGCATCAATTATTTTACAATCGGAAGATTTTGCACTAATAAAATCAGCAATTTCGACTATAAATTCATTTTCTATTAATACATCACCTTCAAAAATTGATCCTTCATTTACAATTTTTGCGTTTTTGATTAAAATCCTGTTCATTGTTTATTGCTTATAATCTATTAAATAATTGACGTATTCTTAAGGAAATAACTCCAAAAATAGCTTCTTTTATTATTGAATTGCTCATTTTTGATTGCCCCATTGTTCGGTCGGTAAAAATAATTGGAACCTCAACTATTTTTAATTTTTTACAATAGGCTCTGTATTTCATTTCTATTTGGAAGGCATATCCAATAAATTTGATTTTATCTAAATTTATGGTTTCCAATACGTTTCTTCTGTAACACATGAATCCTGCGGTGGCATCATGGATTTTCATACCGGTAATTTTCTTAACATAAAAAGAGGCAAAAAAGGACAATAATACTCGGCTTAAAGGCCAGTTTACAACATTTACTCCTGTTATATATCTTGAGCCAATAGCAACATCTGCGCCATTTTCACAAGCTTGATATAGTTTTTCTAAATCGGTTGGATTGTGCGAAAAATCGGCGTCCATTTCAAAAATATAATCGTATTTATTATCTAATGCCCATTTGAAACCAAATACATAAGCAGTTCCAAGTCCTGCTTTTTTTTCTCTATTTTCTAAAAATAATTGGTCTTTAAATTCCGATTGAAGTTCCACCACTTTCCCGGCAGTTTTATCAGGAGAATTATCGTCAACTATGAGAATATGGAAAGGTTTATTCAAGGAAAACACCGCTCTGATGATGTTTTCTATATTTTCAATCTCGTTATAGGTAGGGATTATAACAACACTATTACTCATAATTAATCAGTCAATTTCTTTGCAAAAATAAACTTTTTATGTTTTAAGAATCATAATAATAGTATAATAAATGAAACAGTTGAAAAATTTAGTAATTTTGCACCGATATGATGGAACATGTACTACATCCTCGAATAGTTGAAAATAAAGATTGGGCAACCGCTTTGTTTCTTTTTTCATTAGTGTTAATTGCTTTGTCTAAATCACTTTTTGAAAACAGATTTAGTGAGTTTATTAAACTAATTGTTTCTGATAAATACATAAAAGTTTATAAAGATTCTGGACTAATAATGAGTTGGTTTACCGTATTTTTATTTGTGGTTCAAATAGTCTCATTTTCGTTTTTTATTCATTTGCTATTAACCAGTTTTGGATATATAGTCAAAACCGATTGGATTTCATTTATTCAAGTATTTACCTTTTTAACCGTTTTCATTTTATCGAAGTATCTAATTGAAAAAATTATAGGTACAGCATTTGATATTGAGGAATTTGTTGAACAATTTAACCTTCAAAAAGTAAGTTATCGAACATTTATTGGGCTTTTTCTTCTGCCATTTAACTGTTTTTTATTTTATAACGACTCCATTTCTCATAATTTAATGTTGTTTTTTTTAGCTATAATATTGATTGTTAATATTTTAACTTACTTATTGTCTATTAAAAATTATCAAAATATACTCATTGGCAACTTATTTTATTTTATTTTGTATCTTTGCGCACTTGAAATAGCTCCCTACTATTTTATGTATTACTGGTTTACAAAAAATTAGCATATTAGAAAATGTCAAGTATGAAAGTGAAAACAATTTTGGTGTCACAACCGGAACCTAAAGTGGACAATTCCCCTTACTTTGAGTTACAACAAAAACACAAAGTGAAAATTGATTTCAGGCCTTTTATTCATGTGGAAGGGGTTAATGCGAAAGAAATTAGACTTCAAAAAATTGACTTAAATAATTTCAGCGCAATCATTTTAACAAGTAAGAATTCTGTAGATCATTTCTTTAGGGTAGCTGACGAAATGCGTTATAAAATACCTGAAGGTTTAAAGTACTTTTGTCAATCTGAAGCCGTAGCTTTCTACTTACAGAAATATGTGGTGTACAGAAAACGTAAAATCTATGTTGGTCAAAAAGATTTTATCGATTTAACTACATTATTGAAAAAATACAAAGAAGAGAAATTTTTATTGCCAGCTTCAGATCAATTGAATGCTGAAGCAAAAATTATTTTGGATAATCTAAAAGTGAATTGGACCCAAGCAGTATTTTATAAAACTGTTATGAGCGATTTAACTGATTTATCAGACGTTTATTTTGATATTTTAGCTTTTTTTAGTCCAACAGGGATTAAATCTTTATTCAAGAATTTCCCAGATTTTCAACAAAACAATACTAGAATAGCTGTATTTGGAAGTTCTACTCAAAAAGAAGCTTTGGAACACGGCCTTCGTGTGGACATAATGGCTCCAACTCCCGAAGCGCCTTCAATGACTATGGCAATTGATAAATATATTGCTAAGGCAAATAAAGAAAAATAATCATTTTATTCATAAAAAAAAGCTTTCAGAAAACTGAAAGCTTTTTTTTATGAATTAATAATCTCTTACAATTGAGGCCCAGCTTTTACTAAGTTTTTACCTTCTTCATTATCGGCATATTGAATAAAATTGGTAACAAATAATTTCGCTAAATCGGTCGCCTTTAAATTCCAGTCCGAAGTATCCGAATACGTACTTCGAGGATCTAGAATTTCAGGATTCACTCCTTCTAATTCAACTGGAACTTCCAAATTAAATAATGGAATTATCTGAGTTTCGACTTTTTCTATAGAACCATCAAGTATTCTGTCAATTATAGCGCGCGTATTTTGAATGGAAATTCTTTTTCCTGTGCCGTTCCAACCCGTGTTTACCATATAGGCAGTGGCGTTGTGTTGCTCCATTTTTTTTACTAATTCTTCACCGTATTTTGTGGGATGCAAACATAAAAATGCTTTACCAAAACATGCTGAAAAAGTAGGTTCTGGTTTGGTAACTCCTCTTTCTGTTCCTGCTAATTTAGCGGTGAAACCGGAAAGAAAATAATACTTTGTTTGTTCCGGAGTTAACTTTGAAACTGGTGGCATCACCCCAAAAGCATCTGCAGTAAGAAAAATTACTTTAGAAGCGTGACCTGCTTTTGAAATCGGTTTAACAATATTGTGAATGTGATCAATTGGATAAGAAACTCGGGTATTTTGTGTTACAGAACCATCTTTGAAATCAATTATACCATTTGCGTCAAGCGTAACATTTTCAAGTAAGGCATTTTTAGTAATTGCTCCATAAATGTCGGGTTCATTTTCTTTACTTAAGTCGATTGTTTTTGCGTAACAACCGCCTTCATAATTAAAAACGCCTTCATCGTCCCAACCGTGTTCATCGTCACCTATCAATTCCCTTTTCGGGTCAGTAGACAAGGTGGTTTTTCCCGTTCCTGACAACCCAAAAAAGATAGCAACATCGCCATTTTCTCCTTTGTTTGCGGAACAATGCATGGAAGCAATCCCTTTCAATGGCAAATAATAATTCATCATTGAAAACAACCCTTTTTTCATTTCACCGCCGTACCAAGTTCCACCAATTAATTGGATTTTTTCCGTTAAATTAAAGGCTACATAAACTTCAGAATTCAAATTATGACTTTTATAATCCTTGAAACTAGTTTTTGAAGCATTCATAACCACAAAATCGGGTTCGCCAAAATTTTGTAATTCATCATCTGTTGGTCGGATGAACATATTTTTTACGAAGTGAGCTTGCCAAGCCACTTCCATAATAAATCTAACTTTTAACCTCGAGTTTTCATTTGCACCACAAAAGGCATCTATAACATATAATTTTTTGCTAGATAATTGCTCGGTTGTTGTTGCTTTCAAAGCATTCCAAGTATCTTGAGAAATGGCTTTATTATCATTTATGGCTTTATCTGAAGCCCACCAAATAGTCTCTTTGGTAATTGAATCATTTACAATATACTTGTCTTTTGGGGATCGACCCGTAAAAACTCCTGTCATTACATTTACAGCTCCCAACTCTGATAATTGTCCTTTTTCAAACCCTTCTAAATTTGAATTTAATTCTTCATTATATAATGATTCAAATGAGGGATTATAGATAATATTTTGAGTGTTTTTAATTCCATATTTTCCTAACGAAATCGATATAGTAAATTGGCTGTAGTTGTGCATAAATTTGGCTTTATGATAAATATTTATTCTACAAAAGTAAATATTTAAATCAACCTATTTTACATTTTTATCAATTATTAAAGATTTTTTCTGTAAAAATTAACAAATAACCAAAACCAAGCGGTTAAAAATAGTAATCCTCCAATTGGGGTTACAAATCCAAAAGGTTTAAAATTGAACGGCAAGAAGTTATTTAAGGCTAAAAGATACAACGAACCTGAAAAAAGTAGAATTCCAGACAAAGTGGTTAAATAAATTACTTTTTTTGCTGATTCAGAGATTATATTCGTAGTTCCAACAAACAACAAAAATAGCGCATGGTACATTTGGTATCTTACACCGGTTTCAAATGTATTGAGTTCCAAAACTCCTACCATTTTCTTTAAACTATGTGCGCCAAATGCTCCAAATGCAATTGCTATAAATCCTAAAATTG
>CALPLL020000166.1 GCA_943324395.2 Rhizobium sp. Q54 | reverse complement strand
ATATCTTCATTAGATGATAGAATAGCGGCAACCACAGCAAGATCAATTGCGGGATCGTCAACTGAAAGTCCTCCAGTAACATTTAGAAAAACGTCTTTCGAACCCAAATGGAAACCTGCTCTTTTTTCTAGAACAGCCAAGATCATGTTCAGTCTTTTGGCATTGTAACCCGTAGTACTTCGTTGCGGAGTTCCATAAACAGCACTGCTAACCAACGCTTGAATTTCAATCATCAAGGGGCGCATTCCTTCCAAAGTAGTTGCAATTGCAGTTCCCGATAAAGTCGCATCATTATGAGAAATCAATATTTCTGATGGATTGGCCACTTCACGCAATCCTGTTCCTTGCATTTCATAAATTCCAATTTCAGCGGTGGAACCAAACCTGTTTTTTAGGGAACGTAATATTCTATAGACGTGATTTCTATCGCCTTCAAATTGCAAAACGGTATCCACCATGTGCTCCAAAATTTTCGGCCCGGCGATATTTCCATCTTTGGTAATATGACCAATTAAAATTACAGGGACATTTGTTTCTTTAGCAAATTTTATCAATTCGGCGGTAGTTTCACGAATTTGAGAAATGCTTCCCGCAGCCGATTCAATGTAATCGGTATGTAGCGTTTGAATGGAATCGATAATTACGATTTCAGGTTGGATTTCCTCAATTTGACGGAAAATATTTTGTGTTTTTGTTTCAGTAAGAATGTAACAATTATCACCGTTTGGTGTAATTCTTTCGGCCCGCATTTTAATTTGTTTCTGACTTTCTTCACCCGAAACATAAAGTGTTTTATAAGGTAATTTTAATGATATTTGTAATAACAACGTGCTTTTTCCAATCCCTGGTTCTCCTCCTAAAAGTATTAAAGAACCCGGAACAATTCCGCCTCCCAATACTCTGTTTAATTCGTTGTCACAAGTATCCATTCGGATTTCTAGTGTAGAATCAATTTCTTTAATTTTAAGAGGCTTTGCGGCTTTTTTAACTTCTGAAGTAGAAGGTTTCCAAGCTACTTTTTCTTCTTTTTGGATAATTTCTTCTACAATAGTATTCCATTCTTTGCAGGCATTACATTGCCCCTGCCATTTCGAATATTGAGAGCCACAACTTTGACAAAAAAAAGAGGTTTTAACTTTAGTCATATTTAAGGTTTTGAATCTGACGGTGCTGGTTGAACTTGAGTTTTGGCGTTTTTCATTTCCTCCATTTTATCATACATCAAATTTTGTGTTAGATTCCCTATTTCTTCTCTTTCATAAGCTGCTTGATAGTACTTTCGAGCTTTCAGAAATTCTCCAGTATATTCATACATTAGCGCTAATTCGTAATTTCCAAGCATACTTTTTGGATATTGTTTTTCTGCTAAATTTGAGAGTTCACCAAATTCATCGTACGCTTTATTTTTAATAATTGCAGCTTCAATTGCTTTAAAATCATTGAAACGAATTCGGGTTTTTAAAGCTAATAATTTTTCTATGGTTTCGTATTTTTTATTTAAATAATCTACGTATCCAGATGGCAATACCGCAATTTTTTCATTGTATTCATTGATAGAAATAGGCTGATAAATTCCAAAAATATGATACAATGCATTTGGAATCGCATGTAAAACTAAAGAATAATGGGATGCATTTGGGAAATTGTCAAAATGATAAAATAAATTAGGTTTTTTTATTTCTGATGCAAGAGAATCCAATTGAATTATTCGGTCTTTATTAGATTTTAAATCTCCCCCAGCGGTTGCCTGATAATAAAATAACGGTTGATTTAATGCTGCAAGTCTTTCAGGGATAGTTTCTTCCATTGAAACTGGAAATTTAGGACTTAAAGAAATATAGGCATTAAAAAGGGGTTGGTCTTTATACAAATAGAAGTTTAAAAACCCTGCTGTTACATCATGACCAGCAATAATTTTAAAAGGAGCAATTCTATAACTTTTCTCTAAAAAAGGCATTAATTCTTGACTAATAAATTCATAGAAAAGTTCCCCTTTTGCATCTGGCAATCCTGATTCTGGATCTACACCGCAATCCGTATATCGCTCGTCTTTTTGATTTTGAGAAATTCCTACAATAATTACTTCTGGAATATCATCCCAATAGGCTCCATATTTAAGGGCTCCATGAAAAGGATCAAATAAATAATCGCCATCTAATAATAGTAAAATTGGATATTTTTTGGTTTTATTCGTCCCATAAGATTCTGGTAACGAAATGGTAAATTCTCTGTCTTCTTTTAATTTTTGCGAGAAAATAGTGTCTTTAGATGTTTGCGAAAAAGTGATTATTGGATAAATAAAAATAAAAAAAATAAGGACTTTTCTCATAGTTTATAGCGTTTTGTGAATATGTTATGCCTACAAAAAGGCATAGCAATATAATAATTTATTTGCTTCTATTCAATATTGGAAGAAGTAAAAATGAAAGTGCTCCTAAAAACACTAATAAAAGCATTTGGGAAGTCCAAATTATCCATCCAAAAGCACTTCCAGCAGTTTCGGAAATATTGTAAAAAAGTAAAATTTTAGCCATTAAAAAAGGATACGATCCAAAACCGCTATTGGTAAATGCAATTGCAACACTACCAACAATAAAAGAAGTAATAACGGCACTTAAAGGCAATGTGTTGGTTTCAGAAATCACTAATAAACCAATGTAAAACATGTAAATATAGGAAAACCAAATAAAAATAGTGTGCCCTAAATACGCCCATTTTTTTTCCATATGAAGTATGCTAACTAATCCTTCTTTTAGTCCAGATATTTTCTCTTTTAATTTTAAAATAAATTTCAATTTAGAATACAGATAAATTAAAATAAAAGCAATGAAAAGCACCAAACCAATTACCAATAATAGTATTAACTTCTGTAAAGGAATTTTATCTAAAACAAAAGTTTTCAAAACATCATATTGAACAAAAAAGGCAACAATTATTAGCCCTAACAAAATTATCATATCAACAATTCTCTCTGCTATAATTGACCCAAAGCTCTTATCAAACGGAACATTATTGTATTTTTTTAAAACCAATGCTCTAGAAATTTCTCCAGATCGAGGAACGGTCATGTTCATTAAATAACCTATCGAAACGGCCATAAAATTATTGGCAAATGAAGTTTTATACCCCATTTGATCCAATACATATTTCCATCTGTAGGCTCGAGATACGCTGCCTAAAAAAGCGATAAAGATGGAAAAATTAAGGTAATAATAATTGGCGTTTTTAAAATGCTTTTTTATCTCCTCGATATCTTTTTCAGAAAATTGATTGTAGGAATAGTAAATTAGAAAAATTCCCAAAAAAAGCGGGAGTAAAATAGACAGCCATTTACCAATTTTTGCTTTCAAAATCTAGGTTAAAGAATTGTCATTTTCATTAGGAAAAACTAAAGCTGGCTTAAAGGTTTTAGCTTCTTCAAAATCCATTGTGCCGTATGAAATGATAATGATGATATCTCCTTTTTGTACTTTTCTAGCGGCTGGACCATTTAAGGTAATTTCACCTGAATTTCTGTTTCCTTTTATAACATAGGTTTCAAGACGTTCGCCATTGTTAATGTTTACAATTGATACTTTTTCACCTTCAATTAGGTTTGAGGCTTCCATTAAAGCTTCGTCAATAGTAATACTTCCGATATAATTTAAATCGGCTCCCGTTACTTTTACACGGTGTATTTTAGATTTTACAACTTGGATTTGCATGGGGCAAAGATAATTAATTTAATGAAATGGTGTCTATCAATCGGATATTGTTAACAAAAACTGCAATAAAGGCGCGGTATTTTTGGTTAGGATTTTTAGTTTCACTGGTCAACAAAGTAGTTTCATCGGCAATTTCGAAATAATCCAATTTAAAATCGGGTTGGTTTTCAAAAACTTGGTTCACCCAAAGCGCTATTTCTGACAATGATTCTGATGAAAATTTATGTTTGACTTCCAATAAAGTTGTGTAGATAATTGCAGCTGCATTTCTATCATTTGGCGAAAGCCTTTCATTTCTAGAGCTCATTGCAAGTCCGTTTTCTTCTCTAAAAATGGGACATTCGACTATATTTATCGAGAAATTTTCTTTTTCAACTAATTTTTTGATGATTTGTAACTGTTGGAAATCTTTTTCACCAAAATAGGCATTGGTAGGTTTAACTATTTCGAATAATCTTTTTACAATTGTTCCAACTCCTTCAAAATGTCCAGGTCTAAATTTGCCTTCCATTTGATTTTCTAATCCATCAAAATAAAAAGATTTAGCCGTTGTATTTCCTTCATAAATATCGTCAACTGTTGGCGCATAAACAATTACATTGTTACTTATAGTTTGAAGTTTTGCAATATCGCTTTCTAAATTTCGAGGATATTTTTCTAAATCTTCGGGATTGTTAAATTGGGTTGGATTGACAAAAATACTCACAATAGTTAGGTCGTTATTTTGCAACGACATTTCTACTAGCGATAAATGACCTTGGTGTAAAGCGCCCATTGTAGGAACAAAACCAAGGGTCGTTTTTGAATTGGAAATTACTTTTAAATGCTCTATTAAAGCTAGTTGTGTCTCGAAAAGGAGCATGATGTTTTATTGAAATATTGTGCAAACTTAAGATTTTAGTTATTAACTGCATAAATTTTTGTAAATTTGCATGTTTTTTATTTACAAAAGTAATACTGAATTTTAATATGGAAGATAAGAGGATATTGTATGT
>CALPLL020000165.1 GCA_943324395.2 Rhizobium sp. Q54 | reverse complement strand
GCTATTATTAATTTAAGTGGTTTGTGTGAAATCACCATATCTTATTATTGTCTTAATATTTACTTTCTGAAATTTGGTGCAAAGGTACATTATTTCTTAATAATTCAAGAATTAAAGTAACTTTTTTTGACATCTTTCTGAATTGAAAGTCTCTTTATTGATTATTGTTTAAAATTCTAATAGCTACCGAAGTTTCTATTGATAAAAAAAGGGCAAAAACGATAAAGAAATTGATCTTTTCATACCCTATGTTAGAAATTTTAGAGTTCAATATTGGCATCAAAAGAGCAAATGATATTCCAATTTTTAAGCAAGTAGCAAACAAGAAAGTGAATCCTACGTTATCAATACTTCTCTCTTTTACAAACAACAACAACAAAATAATTGCTAACGAACACGTTAAAAAGAAGCCATAAATTGCGGTTAAAGTAAATTGGAAATGCTGATAATTTGGATTATTTTGGTGATAATAAAAAAATAAATTGTGAATTCCAAAGCATAAAATAGCAGCAATTAAAACTTCTAAAAGCGGTTGGAATTTTTTTAATTTCATGACAATTATGATTTATTAATGTCTTTCAATTGCCTATTAATATTGTAAAAAGCAATTGCAACTCCTGCTAATGTTAGGATTTTTACATAAATCGTATTTGGGTTTGGGTATTTGGCATCCAACCAATTTCCAAGGTAGGAAAACAAAAAAACAATAACTCCCATTTGGATCGGGATATTAATTAAAGCAAGCCATTTGGTGCTGTTTTGCTTCTTAGAATCTTTGTTGGAAGACATAAATTACTCGATTGGATTCATAACACACGTAGCGCTAAAATCGGCTCCTGGTTCAACGGAAAGTTTGCTACAAATTACTTCTCCACGAACACTAGCATTTGACTTTAAATTCAATAATTCTCCGACTTGAATTTTACCTTCAAATTTTCCTTCTATGTCAGCGTTAATACAAATGATATCTCCTTTTATACTTCCTGCTGGTCCAATTACAATTTTACCCGTAGATTGAAAATTTCCTACTAAATGACCGTCAAGGCGGAAATCGGCAGGTGAAATTATATCTCCGTTTATGGTTGTTCCTTCAACAATTCTGTTGGTTTTTCCTAAAAGATCGGTATATGTTTTTGGACTTTTATTAAACATAGTTTTACTTATTTGGCTTCGTTAATTGTTCTTTTTCGATTGTGCCATTATTCAATACCTGCATGGTATTTCCGTTATCCATATTTGGGGGCGGCGCTCCTTCATTTTTGTTATCTGGCGCATCCAAAGGATTTGGTACGGATTGTTTTTTAAACTCTTTCACAGGTTCCGGAATTGGGGCTGCAGGGGTTTTTATTATTGGAGATGGGGCTACAACTGGCGCCACTAAATAGGCCTCAATATTTTTATTAATTTGTACCACTTTATAATTATAATTATTAATTATAATTGGACTTTGTTGAATTGTATATTCTTTATCATTTTTCAATGTGGCTATTATTCCTTTTGAAAATTCTTCTGAAATAATTCCATGAATCACAATAAAATTATCTTCTGAATTATAAATGTCTTCCGAAAAAGTCAAACGATCTAATTTATGAGCAGTAACAAATTTAGTGATTTTTTCACTTAAGACCTTTTTGTTTTTTTCATCATTGTAAGGGATTCTATACACTATTTTCCATGATTTTGGAGCGACTGCATAAAATTTAAAACTCTCTAAAACAGGAATAACTTTCTTAATCATTTCTTCAGCTTCTTTACCTTCAATGCTATTTGGATAATTTAAAGCAACAAAATTCAAAGCGTTTTTATATTCGATTACCCCTTTTAATTTTCCAGTCGTATTGGCTTTCAATAATTCAAATTTCGACACTAATTCTTCTCCTGTAAATTGTTCTATGGCATTTTCCAATTCTTTATTTACTGTTCTATAATCGCCAGATTCATATAATTTATACAATTTATTATACGTGACTTCTGGAGCATCAACTGCTGCAATTTCAGGATTGGTATTGCTTAAAATTTCAGCATATCTTGAATTTGGAAATTGGCTAATAATTTTCGCCTTCATCGCTAAAGCCTTTTCTTTATTGATGATTTCGTAAATTTTATATAAATTATACATTGAAGGAAGCACCAATCTTTCCTCAGGATTGAAATTCAACAATTGCTGTAATTTACTAGCTGCAAGCTGGTATTCTTTGAATTTTTCTTTATAAATTGAACCTAATTGGTAATAGGCAAAATTTCGTTCTCTTGTAATACTGTCAATCACCTTTTGGCTTGTTGGAAGTTTTTTTAAATAAAACGAAGCTGTATATTTTTCTTCAATTTTTTCCTCTTTAGCAATTGAAGGATCTAAAGTTGGGTCGTTATTTAAATTCGGATCATTATTGGAATTAGTTGCTGCCTCAGATGATAATCTCCAATTGTTCTTGTACGCACGATTTCCCCATGTTTTTTTAAACTGGAGTTTCCCATAAGCAATCGATTTTGAATTGTAGAAATAAAAATCGCTTTCTTTCCCAGTATTTGCTGAAGCTTGCAAATTCATCGGTGGCGCCTCTCCTTTTTGATTCGAGGCAATTTTAGCATCGGTTCCGCTTAATGGCGGGCCTCCAACCGGATTACTGTTTTGCTTGTTCTTTTCGTCTGTTTGAGTAGTAAGCGTTTTTTTAAGATTGTCTTCTTTTTTTAATTGAAGAATGTACTTTTCGAAATAAGCAATTCTATCAAAATTAGACATGCCATATAAACTTATAATGCTATCATTTCGATTGGCAATTCCCTCGTATTTTATTACATCATCTAAATTCTCACGTTTCTTTTTTATAAATCTAAATTCACGAGTTCTTGGTTTTAATTGAACTAAAGTACTATCAAAATACTTCCCTGCCATTTGATATTTATTTTCATTGAAATAAATATCCGCCAAGTTTCTATAATTTGATGCAACGGTATAAATATCGCCAGTTTTGGCTTTAAGGGATTTGTTGTATTCTTTTTTAGCGCTTCCAATTTTTTTGTTTTTATCATAATATAGCGCCAAGTTATGATGTAAGACGTCTAAAAACGGTCGGTTTTCTCGGTCTTTTAAGAGTTTATTGTATTTTTTAAGGAAATTTACCGAGTCTGTTTTTTCAAATCCCGACAATAGTTCTTGATTTGCCTTAGCATGAATAATATAAGCTCTTGGCGATTTTCGTTTCATATCAATAACCGATTGATAGGCAACTGATGCGCTATCTTTATAACCGAGTTCTTGGTAAATTTGGGCTAAAATAAAACGATATCTCGCTTTTTCCTCTTTTGACTTTGTAAACTGAGTCGCTATTTTCAGACTTGCAATCGCGCTGTCTTTTTTTCCAACATTGATAAACGCTTGCGAAATAGTTGCATTTGCATCAGCTAAAACCTGTTTTTTAAGTCTAACATCTTTAAGAATGTATTTTAGATTATTTAATGCCAATTCATCATTTTCCAAACGCATATTTGTTTTTTCTCTCCAAATTCTAGCTTCGAGGATTTTATCGCTGGTTGGTGATTTGTATAAAACATAATTAAAAGCTTCAAGTGCTGGAATAAATCTTTGATCGTAATATCTTGTTTTGCCTAACAATAAATAGGCTTCATCCATTTGATAGTTTCTCTCCGTTCCGTCAATATTCATGGAATGTTTTTGAATCGCTTTTGTGGCCTTGGTTTCGGCGCGTTCAAAGTTGGCGTTTTTGGCGGTTTCAGGTTTATCTTCTTCTTTGGCAACCTGCATTCTTTCAATTGGTAATACTTCCCAAAAGTTGTCTTTGTATGTGCTTTTTACATCTGCTATTCCTTTATCTAATGCGATTTGACCATTGTACAAAATATTATCTCTGGCGCTTAGGGCGTGCATATTTCTAGACACAAAATTATCCCTTTTGGTAGAACAAGCTATCAATAAAAGCAGTGAAACTAGGGTGTACGAATATTTAAATATATTGTTTTTCAATTTGAAACGATTTTATTCTTAAACTACTAAATCCTGATTTTAGTATATAACACGTAAAAATACATTTCTTTTTGATACTAGAAAAGGTTCGGGGGGTTTTTTGTAAGACTTAAATCTAAAATCACAATTCTTAAATCTGAACTTGCGTGAGGGATGGCAGCGGAAATCCCGCGTTATTGCGAGGAGGTACGACGTGGCAATCTTGCGGATTCCAGCGAACAGCCCGACCGAGTTATACACCTAACAGGTTTTGAAAACCTGTTAGGTGTATAACGAGGGCGCGCCCAAATTAAACTGCAAAAAACGCTTCTAATTCCTTCAAGGTTTCTGCAGAAGTTACGATGTCTTTTACAATTTCTCCTTTGTTTAAGGCTACAATTCGGTCGCAAACCTCAACAGTGTGTTGCAAATCGTGGCTGGAAACCAATACGGTAATATCAGGATTTTCGGCTAATTCTTTTATGATTTTCTTTAGTCGGCTTACCGTTGTTGGATCTAAATTGGCAAACGGTTCGTCTAAAATTACAACTTTTGGATTTCCAATAAGCGTTGCAATAATACCGACTTTTTTCATGTTCCCTTTCGATAAATCGCGAAGATATTTTTTGTTTCTAAGGATTTCATCGTTGAAAAATTCTTCGTGTTTTTTTAGCAACGCATTCACATCGGCTTTGTTTTGCCCGCGAATGTCGCCGATAAAATAAAAGTATTCTTCGGCGGTT
>CALPLL020000164.1 GCA_943324395.2 Rhizobium sp. Q54 | reverse complement strand
TTGATATCGCCATCAATTGTGATGTCGGACATTTCCCAAATTTTAGCCCAAGCTTGAATTTGTTTTTCTAATAATTGGTTGTAACCAATAGATTGAGCATTATTAATAACATTTACTGCAGCGCTTTCGGTATCAATGTGATTTAAAGAAACGGTATATCCGCCTAGTTTTTCAATAGATACAATGTCACCTTTATTTGCATTTACAATATAATCAAACTGAATTTTCTCTGAATCAGAATGATTGTTATCCGGAATAGCATTTTGATTATTGTCATTTATGAAAATAGAGTTTTGCATAAATGTGGTGGCAACAAAATGGGTTTTAAAGGTTTTAGCAGTCACAAATCCGGTGTTTCCAGAATTTTTAACGGATAAAGGTTCCCAGAATTTCTCTTCCCAGTTAGCGTCTTCATTTGTAACTCCAGCGTCTATATAGGGTTTAAAAACAATTTTTGAGTCTTTATTTAAAGAGGTAATTTCATATTTTATAACACCTAATTCATCTAAATCTAAGGATAGAAAACGACGAATGTTAACTGAAATTTCAGTGTTGTTTTGTAAAGTAGCTTCAAAAGATCGGTTGTACCAACCTTCTTTCATATTTAATTCTCTACGGAAATTTTTTACTTCTATACAGGAATTTAAATCTAGAGCTTCCCCATTGATTTCAATATCTATTCCAATCCAATTTGGAGCATTTAATACTTTTGCAAAATATTCAGGATAACCATTTTTCCACCACCCTACTTTTGTTTTGTCTGGGTAATAAATACCAGCAATGTAACTTCCTTGGAATGTTTCTCCAGTATATTTTTCTTCAAAATTAGCGCGTTGTCCCATTGCTCCATTTCCAATACTGAAAAGGCTTTCAGAGGATTTTACGCTATTTTTGTCAAATCCTTCTTCTATAATTGACCAATCGCTTGGTTGTATATAATCTTGGTTCATTTTTTATTATTTAAAGATTGAAAGATTGAAAAATTTATAGTTTGCACTATTTTTTTGAATCTTTTAATCATTGAATCTTTTAATTTTTAATTAATTTTTGGATGAATTCTGTATCTATATGAGTTGCATCTTCAAAAATATAATCGGCTTCGAATAATATTTCTTTTTCGCCAATTCCAATACTTGTCATTTTAGCTGAATTGGCTGCTTGAATACCAGCTACAGAATCTTCAAAAACAATTGAGTTTTCATTTTCAATTCCTAATTTTCTTGCTGCTTGCAAAAAAACTTCGGGATCGGGTTTGGCATTTGTAACGTCATTTCCATCTACAATTGCATCGAAATAATTCAGTATTCCTGTTTTTTCTAAAATAGGTCTTGCGTTTTTACTCGCAGATCCTAAAGCAATCTTCTGATTGTTTGCTTTCAAAAATTTCAAAATTGGGAGTATTCCCGGCAACAATTCCCTTTCATCCATTGTTACTAAATAGGATAAATAGGTTTCATTTTTTTGAATCAACCATTTGTTTTTGTCTTCTTGTGAAGCAGTCACTTTTCCTAATTCTAAAATTATATCAAGTGATCGAACTCGGCTCACTCCTTTTAAAAGTTCATTGTCATGTAATGTAAATTCGATTCCCAATTGGCTTGCTATTTGCTGCCAAGCTATAAAATGATATCTGGCAGTGTCAACAATAACTCCATCTAAATCGAAAATAAAGGCTTTCTTATTCATGGTATTCTTTAATCTGTAATGGCGTTTTTATCTGTAATTAATAAGGTACTAATTCCACCTAAAACCAAAGAAATTCCTGCCAATGTCATTGCGTGAATTGAATCATTACCTATAAGTTTATAAAGCAAATTGATTCCCCCTAGGGCTGCAACGATTTGTGGAATTACAATAAACATATTAAATAAACCCATCATAGTTCCCATTTTCTTAGGGTCTACAGCGCTTGATAACATGGCATACGGCATGGATAAAATACTTCCCCATGAAATTCCTATTAAAATAAAGGAATAAATTAAGGTTTCTGGTTTAGAATAAAACATCATTATAAATCCAAGGCCACCTAATAATAAGGAAACGCTGTGAATGTATTTTCTATTGATTTTTCTTTTTGCAGTATAGAAGGTCAATAATAATGCAAATGCCATCGATGATAATCCGTAAACTCCCATAGAGGATCCTACTTGATTGGCTGCATCTTGGTATTTAGCATTGGCAACATCAAAGGCTTCTGTGTCTCCTTTTTTGGATAAATCATAATTTTTTTCAATAGGAGCGGGTGCCTTATAAACATATTCTGTTAATGCTGGCGTAGCCATACTCCACATGGTAAAAAATGCAAACCAACTAAAAAATTGGATTAGGCCTAATTTTTTCATTGTGGAAGGCATTCCTTTTAAACTAGTTGAAATATCTTTAAAAAAATTAGCTTGTTTTTTTTCTTTTTCAAAAACGGTAATATCTTCTGGAGGATATTCTTTAGTGGTAAAAATGGTATAAAGAATACTAGCAATAAATACAAAGGCACCAATTGCAAATCCCACTTTTACAGACATTGGTAATACACCTGCTTCTGCTTCATTTGAAACACCAAATTGATCTAACATCCAAGGTAAATTACTGGCAATCCAAGTTCCAATTCCGATTATTAATGTTTGCATTACAAATCCGTAAGATCTTTGAGAATTAGGAAGTTTGTCGGCAACAAGCGCTCTAAAAGGTTCCATACTGATATTAATGGAAGCGTCTAAAACCCACAATAATCCTGATGCAATCCATAAAGTTGGTGAATTAGGCACTAAAAACAATGCTAAAGTGCTCAAAATTGCACCAATTAGAAAGAACGGTTTGCGTCTTCCAAATTTGGGATGCCAAGTATTATCGGATAAATAGCCAATTATTGGTTGAACAATTAGGCCTGTAAGTGGGGCTGCAATCCATAGCATTGGTATTGCATCTTGTTCTGCTCCTAGAGTTTGGAAAATTCGAGACATGAATCCTCCTTGTAAAGCAAAACCAAATTGTATTCCTAAGAAACCAAAACTCATGTTCCAAATTTCCCAGAAACTTAATTTACGCTTTTCCATTATCGTTTTATAAAAATGATTTGAACGATAAGCGCTTTGCTTATCAAAACTTATTTTAAATTTTCGAAGTAAAAATATAAGCTTTGATAATATGGCGTAAATATATAATTTTTTTTAAAATAAAAATAAATTGGAGTAATTTATTATGATTTTGTTGATTCTCTTTCTACTAATTCGGTTTCAATAACTTCAGTTCGGTAGTGTTCTTCAATTTCGCCTTCTTCATTTTCTATGTCTTCGGCTTCCAACCTATCGATTAGCATTTTGGCAGCTTTTGCGCCCATCTTAACACCGTCTTGACCCACTGTAGTAATACTTGGAGAGGAATATTTAGAAATTAAACCATCTGTAAATCCAATAATTGATAATTCTTCAGGGATTTTAATTCCTAACCGAGTAGCTACTTTTATTGCTGTAACCGCAAATAATTCATTAACCGCAAAAATAGCTTCGGGAGATTTTGTTTTCAATAATTGTTCAATAGAATCTTCATAATGTTCTGTATCTTCTATTCGAATTATTAGGCTTTCATCTACTTTGATGTCATTGTTTTTTAAGGCATTACTATAGCCTTCAGTTCTCAATTTTCCAACACTTACGTAGTCAACGGTGGTTATTAAAGCAATTTTTTTTAGGCCTTTATCGATGAAAAATTGAGTGGCATTAAAGGCAGCTAAATGATCGTTTATTATTACTTTATCGCAAAGGATATCATTTGTAACTCGGTCAAACATTACTACCGGCATTCCTTGATTAATTACTTCGGTAATATGGTGAAAGTCCTTTTTTTGTTGGGTTTCTTTGGATAACGACATGATAAATCCATCTATATTTCCATTGGCCAGCATTTCCATATTGATTACTTCTTTGTCAAATGATTCGTCCGATAGACAGATAATAACATTGTATCCGTTTTGATTGGCAACATGTTCTACACCACTAATTATGGTGGTAAAAAAGTGATGAATAATTTCAGGAATAATAATGCAAATGGTTTTAGTCTTTCTGTTTTTTAGACTTAAAGCGATATTATTTGGTTTGTAATTATAAAATTTTGCAAAAGCTTGTACTTTTTGTCTTGTATCTTCACTGATTTCCAAGCTATTACGTAATGATTTTGATACGGTTGAGATAGAAACATCGAGCTCCCTAGCAATTTGTTTTAAAGTAATTTTTTTCTTCATAAGAAAATGATAAATTTATATTTGATAATTATGTCTACTTTTTTTTAAATTATGTGTAAAATTAGGATAAATTTGACATGTAATCAATAAACTTTTCAACACTATCACGTTTTCGTAACCCTAATTTTAAGTTTTTATTTTGAAGTTGTTAAATAATGTATAAATTTATTATTCGAAGTATAAATATAAGCAAAAAAACCAATTTTTAACTTAAACAAAATGTATGAAAACAATTTACAAAAAGTTGTTATTTTTATTCTTACTACTTCCGTTGAGTGTACTGGCTCAGAGCACTTTAAGCGGAGTTGTACTTGATAAAACATCAGGACAACCTTTACCAGGGGTAAATGTAGTAGTATCAGGCTCATCTAAAGGTGTTGCCACGGATTTCGATGGAAAATTTCAATTGTCAAAAGTAGTGAAAGGCGACAAAATCGTTTTTTCATTTATTGGATTTAAATCCGAAACAATTGTCTA
>CALPLL020000163.1 GCA_943324395.2 Rhizobium sp. Q54 | reverse complement strand
ATGCTTCGACAGGGGTTCTTTCGGCAACATCCAATTTATTAAGCAGTATAGTCAATTCTACTACAAAAGCTACTGTTGCAATTTGGTATGATCAAAGTGGAAATGGAAAAAATTTAACACAAACAAACATATCGCTTCAGCCACAAATTATAAATGATGGAGTTATTGAAACTGAAAATGGAAGACCTTTTATAAAGTGGATAGCTTCGCGTTCTTTGAATCTAGCCGCAGATATGACAACGAACGGACAAGTATTTGTAGTAAATAAATTTGGAACGCCTACCAATGCAGATGGTTTTTTATTAGGACATTCGGGTGCTTATTATTGGCATTCCTATCCAACACTTTATGGAAATGATAAGTTATTTACTACCAATGGCTGGACCAGCGGGTCAATAATTAATGGTTCGGTATGGCAAAATGGTACTTCAATTGCAGCCGCTTCGGCGATTTATAACAGAACCTTAATGGTGAATGATGTTCAGCCACAAACTGCCAACTCTCAAACCAATTGGAATAATATTGGTTCGGATAGAGTTAATTTGCATAATACAACTATCGGCGGTGGATATTCGGAAATAATTGTTTTCCCAAATGCATTGACCCCAACAACAAGACAAGCTGTAGATACCAACTTGTATAATTATTACATAACTAATTATCCAGTAATTACAGTTCAACCTTCATCAACTTCACAAATCTTGTGTTCAGGAACAACTGTCACTCCGTTAAGCGTAACAGCAACAGGTACAGGCTTAACGTATCAATGGTTTAGTAACGTCACAAATTCAACTTCAACAGGAACACTTATTTCTGGGGCAACAAGTTCTACGTATACTCCCCAAAATACAGTTGCAGGTGTAACGTATTATTATGTAAAAGTGGGAAGCACGAGTGGAATTGTATTAACAAGTACAATTTCGGGAGCAATAACCGTTAGCATTACACCAACAATTACAAGTTCAACAGGGGCATCTCGTTGCGGATCTGGGTCACTACAATTATCTGCCACTTCTTCTGGAGGAACCATAAATTGGTACACCGTTTCTGGAGCAGGAACTGCAATTGCTACTGGCGCAAGTTATACTTCACCTTCTTTAACAACAACAACAACTTATTATGTAAATGCTATTAATAATGGTTGTACCACTCCAACAAAAACTGCCGTTGTTGCAACTATTAATTCTAATCCGGTTGTAACGGTTACACCGGCATCTAGATGTGGTAATGGCACCGTTGTGTTGAATGCTACTACTACAACAGGAACAATTACCTGGTATGATGCACTAACTGGTGGAAATAGTTTAGGAACAGGAACTACTTTTACAACACCAACTTTATCGGCAACCACAACTTATTATGTTGATGCTAGCACAATATCTGGATGTACTTCGGGCACTAGGAAAGCGGTTACAGCTACAATAAATCCAACGCCCATAATTACTTCTACATCTATCGGATCAAGATGCGGTAGCGGAACGATTGTTATAGGAGCTACTGCAAATGCAGGGACAATAAACTGGTTTCAAAATCCAACCGGTGGTGCTAGTTTAGGTACTGGAAACACATTTACAACGCCATCTTTAGGCGCGTCTACGACCTATTATGCAGAAGTAACAGCCAATGGATGTACGTCTAATTCTAGAACGGCGGTTATTGCAACGGTTAATATTATTCCTGTTGTAACCAATTCAAGTCCATCTATATCGTCAGGTGCAATTACTACTTTCTGTGACGGAGGTTCGGTAATTTTAACCTCTGCAGGAGCTGCAGGTTATGCCTTGAATTTCAATGGATCGGATCAATACGTTCAAGCAACTAATCCAAATTTACCTTCTGGAAATGATAATAGAACAATCGAAGCATGGGTAAATACTTCCGGAACTTCAGACATGTCGATTGTAAACTGGGGAACTACAACTTCTGGAAATCAATCGGGTTTAAAAATAGTAAACGGTCATTTGTATTTTGACGGGGGGACTTCCAATTTAGAAGGAACGACATCAATTAATGATGGAAATTGGCACCATGTGGCAGCAAGTTTTGATGGAACTAACGTAGCATTATATGTGGATGGCACGGCAGATGCAACTGCAGGAACTACTTTAAGTTCTTCTGGAACGACCCTATCTATTGGTAGACAAGCGGCACCAGATAATAATTCCTATTTTACAGGAAAAATTGATGAGGTTCGTATTTGGAGTACTGCCAGAACCGCATCCGAAATACAAAACAATAAAAATCAGAGCGTACCGTACAATGCCCCTGGAATAGTAGTAAATTATAAATTTAACGAAGGGACAGGTACTATTGCTAATAATGCAATTGGAACAAATAATGGAACTTTATATAATGGTCCTTCATGGGTTTCTAACACACTTTCTACCTTTAATTATGCGTCTTATTTATGGACTAACGGAAATACAACAGCGAGTACAACAGCGAGTACAAGTGGTAATTATACGATTACCGTAACCGATGCTGATGGTTGTTCAAGTACAAGTAGCGCCATTGTCGTTACTGTAAATCCAGTGCCAACAATTACCGCTACAACAGACAATGAAAGATGTGGCCCTGGTGTTATTGCTCTTGGAGCAACAGCAAGTTCCGGAACTGTAAATTGGTACACGGATGCTACTGGAGGTTCTCCTATTGCAACAGGAACTACCTATTCGCCAACTATCTCATCAAACACAACCTTTTATGTAGACGCAACTATTGGTAGTTGTACTTCACCTTCAAGAACTGCAATTCAAGCTGTCATTAATGCAATGCCAATAATTACAAGTACCACCAATGCATCTGTTTGTAAAAGTGGCTCACTTACACTTGGCGCAACAGCAAGTGATGGAACTATAAATTGGTATACTACAGCTACTGGGGGAAGCGCATTTACAGTGGGAAGTACTTATGTAACCCCAGAACTTACTACTACTACGATTTATTACGTAGATGCTTCAGCAGATACTTGTACTAATTCGCCAAGAACAGCAGTAACAGCTTCAGTAACTTCTGCCGCAGTTGCAGGAACTATTAGTGGGACTACTCCAGTTTGTCAAGGAAGTAATAGCGTTTTAACTTTAAGTGGTTCCAATGGTTCAATCCAATGGCAATCTTCTACAGATGATATTTCATTTGTAGATATTAGCTCGGAAACAGGAACTACTTATACAACTCCCAATTTAACAAACGCGTCAAATTATTATAGAGTAGTATTAACAGGAGGATGTGATTCAGTAACTTCAGATAGTTTTGTAATTACAGCCAACCCAACTACTTTAGTAGGAACATTAAGTGGCGGTGTTACCGTTTGCAATGGTTCAAATAGCACCTTATTGAGTTTGTCAGATACTGTAGGTTCCATTGAATGGCAATCTTCTTCAGATAATATTACCTTTTCAACATTAGCAGATTCAGCACCATTACCATTTTATATGGCAACAGATTTATTATCAACAACCTATTATAAAGCCGTCGTAACCAGTGGAGGTTGTGCCACTTTATCAAGTAATGTGGAAGTTATTACGATAAATCCAATGCCGATTTCAGGTTCAATTATTGGTGACGGAACAGTTTGCTCTTCGACAAATAGTAGAACACTTACTTTACAAAGTTCAACAGGAAATATTCAATGGCAATCGTCTTCAGATAATGTAACTTTTACACCAATTTCTGGAGCTACAGGATCAACCTATACCGCTATTAATACTACCTCAAATAAATATTTTAATGTAATTGTTTCGATAGGAAGTTGTTCGTCAACTTCAAATTCTGTATTAATTGAATCGATTCCGTCTGCCGTTGCTGGAACAATTTCTGGAGCTGGTTCGGTTTGTTTTGGAACTAATAGTAGAGAATTAACTTTGTCTGGATATACAGGTACCATTCAATGGCAATCTTCCGAAGACAATTCAACATTCACGGATATTTTAGGTGAAACCAACAATAATTATTTTGCATTAGATTTAATAGTAACAACTTATTATAGAGCAGTAATTACTACTAGTTGTGGAACAGCAACTACGGCAACAGTTACAATTACTGTAAACAGACCAGCAGATCCAGGAAGTATTACTGGGGATGCAACCGTTTGTAATGGAACAAATAGTACTACTTTAACTTTAAGTAATTATATTGGAACAATTCAGTGGCAGTCATCAGCTGATGGAGTTACTTTTAGCAATATTTCAAGTGCAACTGCAACCACTTATTTGGCTACTAACTTAATTACAACAACATATTATAGAACTGCCGTAACTAACCCTGGTTGTGATGTAGCTTATTCTTTAAGTGTTCCAATTATTGTTCAATCAGTTCCAACATCGGGAATTATTGGAACAGATCAAACCATCTGTAACGCCGGAGATCCAGCATTATTTTCTAATACAACATCAGGAACTGGTAGTGGAACAATTACCTATATTTGGCAAAGTTCTGTTAGCCCTTTTAATACTTGGAATACTATTGCTTCTGCAAATTCAGAAACCTACGATGCGCCAACGGGATTAACAGTAACTACTAAATACAGAAGAACTACAGTTTCAACATTAAACGGAAATGTTTGTCAATCGGTTCCTTCTAATTTAGTTCAGGTTACTATTCAAGCAATTCCTACTTCTGGTACTATTGGAACAAATGCAGCAATTTGTTCTGGAGGGAATCCTGTTGCATTTACTGTTCCTGTAGCTGCAACAGGTTCAGGAACATTAACCTATCAATGGCAATCAT
>CALPLL020000162.1 GCA_943324395.2 Rhizobium sp. Q54 | reverse complement strand
TATAGTTTTATATTAAATAGCACTGATGTAACTATTGACAATGAAGATTTTCTTCAATTAAATTACTCCAGACAAACTATTTTTGTTTCAAGAGCATGTGGTTTCAAAACCAATTTCACACTCGATTCGGCAACACCTTACATTAAAACTGAAACTTCAATTCCTGACGGTTATTGGATTCAAAATGTGGTGATTAATACTTCAAATATATCAACTGAAAATGAAACACATGTCAAAATTTACTTTTAGTATTCTTCTGATTTTGATGTCATTTTTAATGATAGCTCAAACAAAAAAGAAAGATAGTATTCCGCCTAAAATTGAACGTTACGGAATTCGATTTGGAGCAGATATTTCTAAAATCGTACAATCATTTTACGATAAAAATTATAAAGGAATTGAATTTGTAGGTGATTATCGTGTAACAAAAAATTATTACCTCGCAGGTGAATTAGGAAATGAAAATGTAAACGTAGAAGATGACCGAGTGAGCTTCACTACAAAAGGAACTTTTTTAAAAGTAGGTTTCGATTATAATTCCTATGAAAATTGGCTTGACATGCGAAATATGATTTATTTAGGAATGCGATATGGAGTAAGTACCTTCAGTCAATCGCTGAATTCCTATAAATTATATAATACTTCTACCTATTTTTCGGAGGCGCCAACAGTAATTTCAGGTGAAAAATATGACGGACTAACTTCCCAGTGGATTGAAGTTGTTTTAGGATTAAAAGCGGAAGTTTTAAAGAATATTTATGTTGGATTTAGCGTAAGAATGAATCGATTGCTAACCAATACAAAACCTGACAATTTTGATAATTTATATATTCCTGGATTTAATAGGACTTACAATGGTGATTTTGGAATTGGATTTAATTATAGTGTTTCCTACTTTTTACCTTTGTACAAAACAAAATCTGCTCCAAAGCCAGATCCAAATAAGAAATAGTAATTACTTGATTTCTTTTATTCCTTTTATGAACAACCATTTCATAAATAACTTTTCTCCTTCGTTTGTTTTAACAGCTTGAAATTTAGGGGCCAATATTGTGCTTACTACAAATGCAGTAATTGGAACCCAATATCCCGTTAAATTGGAATATTTGTCAAGTAAAATTCGACTCAATATAAACAAAACTGCAAAACACAACAATTGGAAAACGAAAGCTTTAACTTGTAATTTAGTCATAATTATAAATTTATTCAGTTGGATTTTCTACTATTTGGAATTTGGTTCTTTTACTACCTTCATACATTTCATATTTCACTAACCTAGCCTCAATACTTGCATTAAATAACTTAATTTTTCTTGAAGGTTTAAGCCCAACATATTTCAAAGCCTCTAAGTTTCCAGTAATAAACCATGCATTCGTTCCAGGGTAATTCTTCTTCAAAGTATCGCCAATATTCTTATAAAATTCTTCCATATGAATGTCCAAACGCTCGTCATAAGGTGGATTGAAAACGATATGTAATTTACCTTCAGAGGTCTTTTCACTTTCAAAAAAGTTAGATTCCTTTATTGAAACATATTCTTCTAAATTGGCGTTTTTGATGTTCTCTTTTGCTTTACTTACAGCACTTGGCGCTTTATCATAACCATTAATCGTATAATGAAATTCACGTACTTTCTTCATTAAAGAATCTAATATCATATCAAAAAGATCATTATCCCAATCGTTCCATTTTTCAAAAGCAAATTCTTTTCTATTAATATTTGCAGGAATATTACAAGCTATCATAGCTGCTTCAGCAAGAAAAGTTCCTGAACCACACATAGGATCCAAAAAATCAGTTTGACCATCCCAACCCGATAACAAAAGTATACCAGCTGCTAAAACTTCATTTATTGGCGCAATATTGGTCGCAGATCGATAACCACGTTGGTGCAATGAATTCCCAGAGGTATCCAAAGCCACTGAAACTTGATCTTTATCAATATGAATATTAATTCTTAAATCGGGGTGTGCTTTATCGATACTCGGCCTCTGCCCTGTCCTATTACGAAATTGATCTACAATTGCATCTTTACATTTTTGAGAAATAAACTCAGAATGATTAAAATGCGTTGAGTGAACGGTAGCATCAATAACAAAAGTTTGATTTGCATTGATAAATTTAGACCAATTAATTCCTTGAACACCTTTGTATAATTGACTTTCATTGGTAGCTTTAAAATAATAAATAGGCTTTAATATTTTCAAAGCAGTTCTTAATGACAAATTGGCTTTGTACATAAAACCCTTATCTCCTTTAAAACTGACCATTCTAACACCTTGCTCAACATCCTGAGCTCCAAGCATTTTTAGCTCATTAGCCAAGATTTCTTCAAAACCAAAAAAGGTTTTGGCAATCATTTTAAAATTATTTTCCATTATAAAATCAAGTATTCGTTGCAAAAATACACTAAATTTGCTCGACTTTAATTAATTGAAATAAGATAATGTTGGATTCAAATAAACAAATGGAACAAAATTTACCATTAAAAACCAGTAATTGGTTTGCTTCATGGTTTGATTCCCCATATTATCATGTGCTTTACAAGGAACGTGATGAAATAGAGGCACAATTGTTTATGGACAACATAGTTCATTACCTTAACCTTCCAGAAGATGCTAAAATTTTAGATTTAGCCTGCGGAAAAGGTCGACATTCAATTTATTTAAACCAAATGGG
Organism: Rhizobium sp. Q54; assembly: GCA_943324395.2. Taxonomy (GTDB): domain Bacteria; phylum Bacteroidota; class Bacteroidia; order Flavobacteriales; family Flavobacteriaceae; genus Flavobacterium. The sequence goes on along the minus strand of CALPLL020000162.1, from coordinate 2,079 downwards.
ATTTAATGTTACGGGCGCCGATTTATCCTCAAATAGTATTGCTATTGCAAAAGATTTCGAAAACGAAACACTAAAATTCGTTGAACACGATATGCGAATACCATTTAAAGATAAATTTGATGCTATTTTTAACTTATTCACAAGTTTTGGATATTTTGAAAATGAGGAAGACAATTTCACGACACTAAAAGCAATAAAAGAAAGTATTTCAGAATATGGATTTGCAGTAATTGACTTCATGAATGTACCAAATGTATTGGCAAATTTAGTACCTGAAGAAATCAAAACTGTTGATGAAATCGAATTTCATATTAAAAGATATTTAAAAGACGGCCATATTTGCAAGGAAATTTATTTTGAAGACCAAGGTGAAAAATTCCATTTTACTGAAAAAGTAAAAGCAATAACGCTAGAAGATTTTGAAACAATGATGGAAAACGCAGGTATTTATTTACTTGATATTTTCGGAGATTATAAACTGAGAAAATTCCACAAACTAGAAAGTGAAAGATTAATATTGATATTTAAATAATGAGTACCTATTTTCCATTTTTACTACCTCTATTTTCTGTATTAATCGGATATGCTTTTGCATTATTTATTAAGCCAAAAGCTAAAAAAAATCTGAAATTACTTTTAGCATTTAGCGGTTCTTTTTTATTGTCACTCACAGTAATGCATTTACTACCAGAGCTTTATGTGTCAAATAATTCAAGAATTGGATTGTTTATTATGCTTGGAATTTTATTTCAAATCGTCTTAGAATTTTTCTCAAAAGGTGCCGAACACGGACACGTTCACGGCCATGATAAATTACAAAAAATGCCTTGGCTTCTATTTATTAGTTTGTGTATTCACGCATTTTTAGAAGGATTTCCTGTAGGTCACCAACACAAATTGGCGTTAGGAATTGCAATTCATCATTTTCCAATTGCGATAATATTAACCACCTTTTTTATTAATGCTGAATTGAATAAAAAAGCATTGTTTATATTCATGATTTTCTTTGCGGTCATGACGCCCTTAGGAACTTTTGTTTCGGAGACCCTACCTGTAATCAATACTTATTATACTAAAATTACTGCTGTAGTAATTGGTATTTTATTTCATATTTCGTCGACAATAATATTTGAAAGTAGCGAAGGGCACAAGTTCAATATTGCGAAAATTTCGATGATTGTACTCGGAATTGTAATTGCATATTTCATATAAATTACTGTTTATAAAGCTATTAAAATGCTTTAATTTACAATATGCTTTCCATAAAATCTTTGTAACTTTGAACTTAAATCATTGAAACTAGAAAATGACATTTATTAAAACTACCGAACAATCTTCCAAATACGAACATTTAGAAAAAATGTCAGTTGAAGAATTGTTATACAATATCAACCAAGAAGATCAAACTGTTCCTTTGGCAGTTGAAAAAGCATTGCCGCAAATTTCACAATTAGTCTTTCAAATTGTTTCTAAAATGAAAGATGGGGGTCGATTATTTTATATTGGAGCAGGAACCTCTGGACGATTAGGAATAGTAGACGCTTCAGAATGTCCGCCTACCTTTGGTGTTCCTTTTGATTTAGTAAATGGTATTATTGCGGGTGGAGCTAAAGCCATCCGAAGAGCTGTAGAAAATGCCGAAGACAACCCAACTCAAGCTTGGATCGATCTTCAAACAGAAAATATTTCAGAAAATGATGTGGTAATTGGAATTGCAGCATCAGGAACAACACCATATGTAATTGGAGGATTGCAAGCGTGTAACAAAAATAACATCATCACAGGATCCATTTCTTGTAATGCGGGGAGTCCACTTTCGCAAACGGCAAATTTTCCAATTGAAGTGATTGTTGGACCTGAGTTTGTTACCGTAAGTTCACGAATTAAAGCAGGAACCGCACAGAAATTGGTTTTAAACATGATTTCTACCTCTGTTATGATACAGTTGGGAAAGGTTAAAGGAAATAAAATGGTTGACATGCAATTGAGTAATAGCAAACTTGTTGATCGAGGGGTAAAAATGATCATGAGTGAAATACCTGTAAACTATGAAAAAGGATCGGAATTGCTTGCTAAATT
>CALPLL020000161.1 GCA_943324395.2 Rhizobium sp. Q54 | reverse complement strand
GCTATTAGTGAAGGTGTAATATTGGATTCTAAATTGCAAGAAGTAACTAAATTTTCAACGAACAAAATGGGAAATGGATATTTCAACTTCACTCCTATTCCAAATGAAAAATACACTGCCAAAATAAATTTCAATAAATTAAATATTTCCGAACCTGTTCCAACTGCAAATGAAACGGGTTTAAAAATTACTTATAACAATAACTTATCAAATAATCATTTGGCTATTTCTGTGAATACTGATCCTCAAAGTATTCCTTTATTTGAAAATAAAAAATTAATTTTATTGATTCACCAAGATGCAAATTCTGTTCAAAAAGCATTTTCGTTTAGTAATAAAGAACCTGAACAAATTCTAGATTTTGATAAAAAATATTTATCTGAAGGGGTAAATACAATTCGAGTTATCGATGAAAATTTAAAGGAAATTGCTCAACGATTGGTTTTCATTGGTAATCCTAATAAATCATCCGTTTCAATTGATGCAAAAGAAATTGAAAATGATAGCATCTCTGTTTTTGGCAAAATAGACATTAAAAATACCTGTTTAAGTGTTAGTATTTTACCATCTGAAACTGCAAGTATCAATCAACAAAAATCAATTTTAGGAACATATTATTTGAATTCTCAATTGGAACATCCAGAAAATAATACCTATTCTTATTTTGATATTGAAAACAAAAATAGAAAAAACGACCTCGAACTTTTGATGTTAAATCAAAATAAGAGTAAATATAAATGGGAAGATTTGATTTCTGAACCTGAAAAAACGAAATATCGTTTTACAAAAGGAGTTACGATTTACGGAAAGGTAGAGAAAAAATTAAATCCAAAGATTAAATATAAATTGGCGCTGCTTTCATTAAAAGACAAGGTTTTTGATGAAACAACTATTGATGAAAATAACGAATTTAAATTTGACAATTACTATGCTCAGGATTCAACCGTTTTTATGTTTCAATTATTAAATGAAAAAAAAGCAGCTGTATATTGTAAAATGAATTTGAAGATAATTAGAAATGATACTTTGGTGAAACTTCCTATTAACTTTGACGAATCTAATTGTCCTATTGAAAAAATAGAAAATAACATTATATTTTCAACTTCAAAAAATAACGATAAAACGATTAATTTAAATGAAGTTAAAATCAAAAACAATTTCAAAAAAGAGATTTTTATCCATAAAAATGAGGTAGGTTCGATTACTGCAACAGCCTATAAAATAGACGAAAATTCATTTGGAAATGTATTGGAATTTATCGGTAGAAATGGATATCGCACCGGAATAAGCGCTGAGGATAATTCTGCATTCATTAAAAATCCAAGAAATGGTGCTTTAATGGATAATGGCTCATCGCCGGCGGTTTACATCGATAATGAATTGGTATTTGATTTGAACTTATTGTACAGTTTATTTTTGACCGATGTAGATGAAATTTATATTGATAAATCTGGCGCTTCAAGTTTTGCAGGAACTTTTGGGACTATAAATATTTATCTTAAAAAAGGAATTAAGAAAAATTACTATCGCACCAATTATGATTCATTAATTGTAACCAATGGCTATGCTGTAAAAAGTAATTTTGTAAATTCAACTTTTGAATCACAAAAGGATTTTTACACGTTTGGAACTTTATATTGGCATACTTTTAAATTTGAAAAAGAGGAAGATCAACTTAAAATATCATTTCCAAAAGGGAATCAATCAGAAATAAATGTACTAATTGAAGGCTTTAATAATGATGGCCAATTAATTTCTGAAATAAGGAAAATTCAAGTTTCTAAGAAATTGTAAAGGGGAAAAAAAGAGGAAAATCATTAATTTTCCTCTTTTTTTATTTAACCACCGTCTTTTTCAAAAGTTTCAATAGAACTGGCAATGTTGAAATTAATATAATACCAATTACAATATATTCTATGTAATTTTTCAAATTAATTCCATAATTTAAGAATATTCCGAATAAATAATGTCCTGAGAAAATCAAAACAGAAGCCCATAAAAAGGAACTTACGATGTTAAAAAACATAAACTTTTTCCTGTCCATTTCTACAATTCCCGCGATTATTGGTGCAAAAGTTCTAAAAATTGGAAGAAACCTAGCGTAAATAATGGCTTTACCACCATATTTTTCAAAGAAATCTTTAGATTGAACTAGGTATTTTTTCTTAAACCAAAAGGAATCTTCTTTCTTAAAAAGATAGTATCCGCTTTTTGCTCCAAACCAATATCCAACCATGTTTCCTAGAATTCCTGCTATAGAAACAAAACAAACTAATATTAGAACATTTAAAAAATCGCTATTAATATGAACAAATTGATCTACTAAACCTGGGTGATAAACTCCGTCTAAAACTGAACCAGAAGCGTAAATTCCAGATAAAAATAAAAGACTATCTCCTGGAAGGAAAAAACCTGCAAAAAGTCCTGTTTCAGCAAAAACAATAAATAAGACAATGTAAAGTCCAATTTGGATTCCTGCAATTTGAAGGGTAATATAAAACTCAGGATTTACTAATTGAGTCCAATCAAATTTATTCATAGATAATTTGGTTTACTTTGTCAGCAACAAAATTTGTATAGGGTGTGAAAGTAACTAAAATTTAAATTAGACACAATTAATTAGTGTTATTTAAAATTAAATTAACGCAATAGTAACCCTTATTTTCTTTCGTATTGGCAACAACCAGGTAATTTTGAGTAATTTTCTTGGGTCGCTTTCACTTCTTCAGTATCATATCCAGCTTTGGCTACAGCTTTTTTTACATCTAGAATATTGGCTTTTTCTTCGTTTAATATCAAATTTAATTTATGTGTTTCAACACTCCAAGAGGCCGATTTTACACCTGAAACTGAAAATGCCGCTTTTTGAATTCGGCCTTGACACATATCGCAATTACCGTTTACCTCAAATTCATATTTGGCATTTTTATTTAATTTATCTTGTGCTTGGATTGAAAATCCGCCTAAAATAAAGATTGTTGCTAAAAATAATTTTTTCATAATTTCTGATTTAATTGTTAATTTATTATTTGATTTAAAATTCTCTTTTTTGCATTTGATATTGCTATTGCTATTGTTATTGATATTGCTATTGATATTGAAATCATTTAATTTTATAGCGTAATCCCGCATAATACATTTGCCCAAATATTGGCGCATAAATAATTGAGGTCTCAAAATTAGAGCCGAAAGGATTGCTACTGCCTAATATTGCCTTTTCTTGTTTGTAATTTCCAATATTCTCTCCTCCCACATATATTTCAAAGGTACTAGAAAATATTCTAGAAATTTGCATGTTCATTACTGAAAAAGAAGGTGAATAATCTGGCATTGAGTCGATTCCAGAGTTGGAAATGGTAGTTGGTAATTTTTGTTTTCCAAGCCAATTTATGGTAAAATCAAACTTCCATTGTTTTCCATCATCTAATAAATGAGTTTGGTATTCCAAATTTCCGAAAAAACGATGTTTGGCTTGCAAAGGCCGTTCTTGGGTAACATACTGATAATCCGTTTGAATATCATAATATTTATAAGCTGTTCTCAAATTAAAGTGCTTCGCCAATTCATAATTAAACTCAAATTGCAAACTGTTTGCAAAAGACTTGCCATTCAAATTATAAAATAATACTTTTTGGGGTCCTTGATACAAATCCACCACCACTTGGTTTTGAAAATCAGTTCTGTAGAAATCAAACCCAATATCTCCATTTTTATTAAAAAGTAGAAATTTTTGAGAAAAACTGAGTCCGTAATTCCATGCTATTTCTGGATTTAATCCATATATTTTTCCATTTGAATTCAAAATTTCGAAGGTTCTTGAACTCCCAAAAAGTTGTTGGTTTTCAGCAAAAATATTGGCGCTACGTATTCCGCGACCAGCTGAAAAACGAATTACACCCTTTTCCCATGGGTTGTATCGAATGTGCAATCGAGGAGTAAAAAAAGTTCCAAGCCGATTGTGATTATCGACTCTACCTCCTAATATAACACTGAAATTACTAGTGTTATCATAGGTGTATTCAAAAAACGTTCCTATGGAATTATCAGTTCTACTGTAATCTTTGAGATTCACAAACTCCCCATAATTATCATAAGCAAAATTAAATCCAGTTGAAAATTTATTCATTGTATTGTCGATAATTGAATTGAAAATCAAGTTGGAATAATAACTTTTTTGTTTGATATTGTATTGGTTCAAACCAAAATAAGACTCTTGATTATGACTATTATAAGCGTTTTGGAAACCGATACTTTGAAAAGGCATTTCAGGGAAAACATACCCTACTTTAGTAGAAACATCAACTCTTTCAGTATTAATTTCCGAACCCCAAAAATTAGTTGTAAGTCGATCCCGATTTGGCACAAACCCCAATTGTCCGGTTTGTTTTTTGTCATTCATATATCGAAAATTTACAAAACCAACCCAACCTTTTTGAGCATTTGTGTATTGCCAACGATTTAAAATATTGATTTGTTTTGCCAATGGATTGTCTAAAAATCCATCATTATTCATGTCATATTTGGCGATTCTAGTATTACCATGAATGAACAAACTAGAACTCCATTTGTCTGATATTTTTTTATTAAAATGAGTATTTAATTCATATCGAGAATCGGTAGATCCATAAGTATTTAGAAAAAAAGGAATGTCTTTGATTGGCTTAATTAATTCGGTGTTTATTTGAACTGAAATACTCTCATATCCATTTACAACGCTTCCGGCGCCTTTGGTGATTTGGATACTTTCAACCCAAGTTCCAGGTGTAAAAG
>CALPLL020000160.1 GCA_943324395.2 Rhizobium sp. Q54 | reverse complement strand
AATTTCCATTTAATGTTTAAGCTCTTTACTTATTTGGTTTATTTAGTTGGTATTTCGATGATTAGAATCTTTGCTTTTTCTAAAATTTCAATTTCAAATTCGTTTAAATCTGAAATTCCCATCGCGTCTTTCGAAGATAATATTTGATTGTCTATCAGTATTTTACCTTCAATAAGAAACAAATATACGCTATTATCGGTAATGTTATTTTTATAGTTTGTTTTGCCAGTTTCGAATACTCCTAAATTAAAAAATGTTTTTTGGTGAACCCAAAGTGCATTGCCATCATTGGAATCTTTTGGGGAAACGATATTAACAAATGAATTCAAATTCATTTCTAAATCAAAGGCTTTTTGGTCGTATCTCGGAGTCACATTTTCGGTATCTGGGAAAATCCAAATTTGTAATAATTTTAGTTGTTCGGTTGTGCTTGCATTAACTTCTGAATGTTGAACACCAGTTCCAGCGCTCATTACTTGCACTTCACCATAGGTTATTGTACCTTCATTTCCCATGCTATCTACATGTTTTAAAGCGCCTTCAAGCGGAATTGTAATTATTTCCATATTTGCGTGAGGATGCATTCCGAAACCCATTGCCGGTGCAATTGTATCATCGTTTAAAACTCGAAGCATTCCAAATTGAATTCTTTCAGCATTAAAATAATTAGCAAATGAGAAAGAATAATTGGCATTTAACCAACCAAAATTAGCAGTTCCACGTTCAGATGCTTTAAATAATTGAGTGCTCATAACTTTGTAAAATTTATTATTGGGAAAAGAATATTATTTCCAATTAAAAGGTATAATTTTATGCAAATTTCGTTATAATTTTCTTTTAATTCTTATAATATCTATAAAACATTCAACATGGAAAAAATCTCGGTTTATTTTATGCCAGGTTTAGCTGCAAATGCTTCTATTTTTGAAAGAATTTCACTTCCTAAGGATCAGTTTGATACTTATTTTATGGAATGGGAAATCCCTTTTGATAATGAATCTTTGAGTGAATATGCACATAGAATTTCCAAGAAAGTAACTCATAAAAATCCAGTATTAGTTGGAGTTTCTTTTGGTGGTATTTTAGTTCAAGAAATGGCTCAATTTTTAAATCCTAGTAAAATTATTATCATTTCGAGTGTTAAGAGTAATTTGGAATTCCCAACCGCTTTTAAATTGGCTAAACAAACCAAAGCCTACAAATTAATACCTACAAGTTTAATTGATAACGTATATAATTTAGCTAAATTTACTTTTGGTGAAAAAGTAATAAAACGCTTAAAATTGTACCAGATGTTTCTAACTGTTCGAGATAAAAAATACCTTGATTGGTCAATTGAAAAGATAATTTTGTGGGATAGAATAAAAGCTAATCCAAATATAATCCATATTCATGGAGATGCAGATGAGGTTTTCCCAATTAAATATATTAAAAATTGTATTGTTGTAAAAGGAGGTACACACATTATGATTTTAACAAAATACAAATGGATTAATGTTAATTTACCAAGAATCATTATTGATAAATAGAAGCCGAATAGGTAAGTTTAAAACTAAAAAAAACAAATAAAATGAAAATGAATTGGATTAATAAAGGAGTTGCACTAATAATCATTGTTTCAATAAGTGGCCTATTAATTTTTGCCATTTCAAATGAAGATAAAAACAAAATTACCCATGAAGGAACGGCTTATTATTTTCCTTCAAATGTTGATTTTGCTGGCGAAAAAATGCCATTGGATTTACCAGACGTGAAAGAGCGATTTGACAGAGAATTATTAGTAAATGCCAACTTACATGCGTCAACAATATTGATAATTAAAAGAGCGAATAGAGCATTTAAAATCATCGAACCAATATTAGAAAAGAATGGAGTTCCTAATGATTTTAAGTATTTAGCAGTAATTGAAAGTTCTTTAATTAACGCGGTTTCTCCGTCTGGAGCTAAAGGAGTTTGGCAATTTATGCCTACAACTGCTAAGGAAATTGGTATGGAAGTAAATGAATGTGTCGATGAAAGATACCATTTGGAAAAATCAACAGAAGCTGCTTGTAAGTTTTTGTTGGCTGCTAAAGAAAAATTTGGTTCTTGGACTTTGGCTGCCGCTTCTTATAATGGAGGAATTACTGGTGTAAATAAGCAAATTGACCTGCAAAAAGTATCTAATTATTATGATTTATTATTGAATGATGAAACTTCTAGATATGTATTTCGAATTTTAGCTTTAAAAGAAATTATGAAAGCGCCAGAGAAATTTGGTTTTGAAATCCCTAAAGAAGATTTATATGAATTGTATCCAACTCATAAAATAGAAATTGACAGTTCCGTTAATAATCTTGCTGATTTTGCAATTAGCCAAGGGGTAAATTACAAGATATTAAAATTATACAATCCTTGGTTGAGAGATACCAAATTAGAAAATAAAACTAAAAAAAAATACCTAATTGAACTGCCAAATTAAAAAAAGAGTAGCATTTTCTATTTTAATAAAGGTTTAAATTCCTTTTGAGAATTTAATATCTACTAAAATTTCCAAAAAAATAGTAATTACTACTCTTTAATAAGTTATAAATAACTTTATAAAAAGCGAAATTAACTAGTACCAAGTAATAACTGGTAGAAATTAGGAATAGATGGTAAATTTTGCCTAGTATTGAAATCTTTATTTAATACAGGTTATTGTTTATTTAGGTTCATTAAATAATTAAATACCTTGTCAGTAGGCATCCCCATTACATTTGCATAAGAACCTTCAATTTTTGAAACTCCAATAAAACCAATCCATTCTTGAATTCCATAGGCTCCTGCTTTGTCGAATGGTTTGTAATTTTTCAAATAATAATGAATGCTTTCATCACTTAAAATTGAAAAAGTAACTTTCGTAATTTCATGAAATACGGTACTATTTTTTTTTGTTTTGAAGCATACAGAAGTTATAACTTCATGTGTTTCATCGGATAACGTTTTTAATATTTGAAAGGCATCATCATAATCCTTTGGTTTACCCAATGCTTTGTTTTTATGCCAAACAATTGTATCGCTAGTTATCAAAATTTCACTTTCGCTAAGTTCATCCTCGAATGCATTTGCTTTAAGCGTAGCTAAATAATCGGTTATTTCATGGGCTTTTAAATGGTCTGGAAAAATCTCTTCGATTTCTTTTAATCGTATTTCAAAATCCAAATCTAAATCTTTAAAAAATTGTTGTCTTCTTGGTGATCCAGAGGCTAAAATTATTTTGTGATTTTTCAGTTTTTCCTTAAGCATGATTTTGAATATTTAAACTGATAACAAAAATGGATAGGTAAGCAAAAAACAAGATGCATTTCAAAATTATATTTAAATGTCGAAATTCCTTTGGTTCATTTGACTTGAATATTTTTATTGAAAAATAGATTAATGGGGTAACTATAAAAATCAATCCGTAGATAAAACTGTACAATAATTTTGCATCAAATAGGTAAACTTTAAGGTAATATACCACACATAATATTGGAATTAAACTTAATGTGAGTACCGTATTTTTTGCTTTAGAAAAACCAATTACAACTGCCAAGGTGCTTAATCCTTGACTTGTATCACCTTTGGTATTTTCAATGTCTGATACCAATTCAATTAAAAAAGCTATAATGAAAGTAAAAACGGCGTAATCAAATAAAATACTAAAATGAATACCCATTACGGTTTGATTCGCTTCAAATGTTGTAGGTAATAAATCAAAAAGTCCAATAAGTAATAGGTAAATTGAAGTGGTAAATGCTACACTAATATTTCCAATCAATATACTATTTTTCATGCTTGATGCATAAAAATATAATGTTGAGGCAATTAGAATAAAAAGAATTGCAAAATTGGATTTTTGAATCACATTAGACAAATAAAAACCAATGGAAACTCCTGTAAATGTGAAGGCTGCATATAAATTATAAGCTGTATTTTCAGATATAAATTTGCCTACAACTTGACAATCAGGTTTGTTTTCTGAATCTGAATCTTGTTGAAAAATAGCGTTTATTATCGATCCTCCAGCTGCTAAAAATAAAGTTGAAAATACTAATAAAATATATTGCCAATCGGCAAGTGCCAGAGGAATATTTTGAAGTTTCAGAAAACCGTATCTAAAAATTAATTGCATAAAAGCAAGTAATAATAAATGTCGGTATCGTATTAGTTTTAAATAATTTATCATTGAAATTTATTTAGTTTAATCGTGTTTTCCATTATAGTAAAGATGCCATTTTCCTTGAACTTTCATCACTTGTTCAATCACGTCCCGAACAGCTCCTTTTCCACCATTAAAATGAGAAATATAATTGGAAATCGACTTAATTTCAGGTGCAGCATCTTGAGGACATGTTGGTAATCCAACCAATTTCATAACATGAAAATCGGGAATATCGTCACCCATATAAAGTACATTTTCCGTAGAAATTGAATACAATTCACAATATTCTTTGAAGGTTTCCACTTTGTCTGGTGACCCCAAATGAATATCTGTAATACCAAGATTTTTCAATCGAATACGCACCCCTTCGTTACTTCCACCAGAAATAATACACACATTATATCCACTTTCAATTGCAGCTTTCATTGCATATCCGTCGCGAATATTCATTTTACGTAGCATTTCACCTGTTGCGGAAATATTTACCGATCCGTCAGTAAGTACACCATCTACGTCGAAAACGAATGTAGTAATATCATTCATTATTTCCTTATAACTTTTAGCCATTATTTTGAATAGATTGGGTTAATATTTTATAAATATTTTTTT